>NZ_VKHT01000652.1 GCF_014141535.1 Streptomyces alkaliphilus
CCCCCGAACCGTCCGACGTCCGGCCGATCGCCTCCCCCGAAGCGAGCGTCAGATGTGTCGGACGGGGGTGCCCGGTGACGCGACGACCCCCCGACCGTCCCGCCGACCCGGGTGTCCCCTCACACCGGCCGGCACCGCGCGGGGTGTGCGGGCGCGACGTGTCGACTGCGGTGGTGGTGCGGTGCAGTGCGTTCATCGCGCTCCCCCTCGTGGTGCGGACCGGTGTTCGTTCGTTGGGGAATACACTGCCGGGCCAGTTTCATCGGGGGGTCCGCCGTCTGTCACAGCGGTGTCACAGCGCACGCGTGTGCGGTCCGGAGCCGATCGGGGTCCGCCGCCGCCCCACGGCGTTCCCGGTCTCCCCTCCGCTCCCGAGCCCCCGGGATCCGCGTTTTCGACGGAACCCGACGCAGGGCGGTCGAACTCCGACACGCCCATGGGACACAATGACCGGCGTGGCTTTCCTGTTGCTGATCGAGGACGACGAGGCGGTGCGCACCGCCCTGGAGATGGGGCTGACCCGCCAGGGTCACCGTGTGATCACCGCGCCCAGCGGCGAGGAGGGATTGAAGCTGCTGCGCGAGCAGCGGCCGGACCTCATCGTGCTGGACGTCATGCTGCCCGGCATCGACGGCTTCGAGGTGTGCCGACGCATCCGCCGAACCGATCAGCTGCCGATCATCCTGCTGACCGCTCGCAGCGACGACATCGACGTCGTGGTGGGCCTGGAGTCCGGCGCCGACGACTACGTGGTCAAGCCGGTGCAGGGCAGGGTGCTGGACGCCCGCATCCGGGCGGTGATGCGGCGCGGGGAGCGGGAGGCGAACGACGCGGCGACCTTCGGCGCCATCGTCATCGACCGGGCCGCCATGACCGTCACGAAGAACGGCGAGGACCTCCAGCTCACCCCGACGGAACTGCGGCTGCTGCTGGAGCTGAGCAGGCGCCCGGGGCAGGCCCTCTCCCGCCAGCAGTTGCTGCGCCTGGTGTGGGAACACGACTATCTCGGTGACTCCCGCCTGGTGGACGCCTGCGTGCAGCGGCTGCGGGCGAAGGTGGAGGACGTGCCGTCCTCCCCGAAACTGATCCGCACGGTGCGGGGCGTCGGCTACCGGCTGGACTCACCGCAGCCGCAGTGAACGGGCCGGCGGGACACCGCGGCCGGCAGGGCGGCGCACGGGGTGCGCCGGATGAACGGGGCGAACGGGGAATCCGGTGGAGCACGACACGGACGGGGACGGCCGGGGCGCCGGGGCGGCGACCGAAGGGGCCGGGACCGACACCGGCCCGACCCCGGCGGCGGAGGGCGTCGCGCGGCGACGCCGTCGGCTCGCCGAGCACTTCACCAGCCTGCGTTTCCGGCTGATCACCGTCTTCGCCCTGGTCGCGCTCACCACCGCCGTCTCGGTCTCCGGCATCGCCTACTGGCTGAACCGGGACGCCGTGCTCACCAGGGCCCAGAACTCGGCGCTGGCCGACTTCCGCAAGTCGCTGGGCGACCGGGCCGGAGCCCTGCCCGAGTCCCCCACCTGCCACATGCTGCGGACCTCCGCCGCCGAGATGGCCGGGGACTCGCCCGGCTACCAGGTGGTGCTGGTGCTGGAGGAGGACGAGACCTCCGACGCGGAGCGCTGCGTCGAGGAGTCCGACCCCCGGGCGTTCACGATGGATCTGGTGCCGGCCTCGCTGATCGAGGCCGTGCACACCGAGCGGTCGGACCCGGCCGGTCCGCCGGGGACCGGTGGGGGGGCGAACACCGGTGTCACCACCGGTACGGGTGACGCCACGGGGGAGAGCCCGGGGGCGGACCCCAGCCACCACCTCTACTGGCAGCGGGTGGTCCACGACGGCGACCCGTATCTGGTGGCCGGTGCCCGGGTCATGGAGGACGGTCCCACCGGCTACATGCTCTCCTCGCTGGCACCCGAGCGGGACGACCTGAACTCCCTGGCCTGGTCCCTGGGGATCGCCACCACGCTGGCCCTGGTCGCCTCGGTGTTGCTCGCGCAGGCGGCGGCCGGAACCGTCCTGCGACCCGTGCAGCGGCTCAACAGCGCCGCGCGCGAGCTGGGCGAGGGCCGGTTGAGCACCCGGCTCCCGGTGAACGGCACGGACGAACTGGCGGAGCTGACCCGCACCTTCAACGGCACCGCCCGGGCGCTGGAGGAACGGGTGGCCGACCTGCGCGCCCGGGAGGCGGCCAGTCGTCGGTTCGTGGCGGACATGTCGCACGAACTGCGGACCCCGATGACCGCGATCACCGCCGTGACCGAGGTGCTGGAGGACGAGGTGGACAACCTCGACCCGATGATCGCGCCCGCCGTGCAACTGGTGGTGAGCGAGACCCGCCGGCTCAACAACCTGGTGGAGAACCTGATGGAGGTGACCCGCTTCGACGCGGGTACCGCCCGCATGGTGCTGGACGACGTGGACATCGCCGACCAGGTGACCGCCTGCATCGACGCCCGGGCCTGGCTGGACGCGGTGGACCTGCGGGCCGAGCGCGGGGTGACCGCGCGGCTGGATCCGCGTCGGCTGGACGTGATCCTCGCCAACCTCATCGGCAACGCGCTCAAGCACGGGGGCTCCCCGGTGCGGGTCACCGTGCGGGAGGAGAGCTGCGACGAGCGACCGGCCGGGGCGACGGCGTCGGACACCGACGGCTCCCCCACCGATTCCCCGGCCGCCGCCGGCACCGATGGGGTCGACCCCGCGACGGAGCCGGCGGTGGGCGTGCCCGCTCCGCGCGACGGGCGGCGGATCGAGCGGACGGGGCGGCGGGGCGGCACCGCCGACGTGGTGGTCATAGAGGTGGCCGACCGCGGGCCCGGTATCCCCGAGGAGGTGCTCCCGCACGTATTCGACCGTTTCTACAAGGCCAGCGCCTCGCGACCGCGTTCGGAGGGCAGCGGCCTGGGACTGTCGATCGCCCTGGAGAACGCCCACCTGCACGGCGGCCGGATCAGCGCCGCCAATCGCCCGGAGGGCGGCGCGGTCTTCACCCTCAGGC
>NZ_VKHT01000653.1 GCF_014141535.1 Streptomyces alkaliphilus
GCTCCGCACAACGTCGCACGCGCCGCGAGCGCCTCCCCGGGGACGGCCGTCCGCCCGCCGACCCCGGCCCTCAGCCGCGCCCTCCGGGGTGGGGGTCGGTACCGATGACGCGTTCGCTCCCGCGTCGGGGAGGCGGTGGTTGGGCCCGGGCACGGGCGAGGGCGTCGCGACAGGCGCGGTCGGCCCGCCGGGTGGTCTCCGGCAGTCGGAAGTCCCGGGCCAGGTGGAGGGTGTGGGCACGGGCCGCCGCGAGTCCGACGCGATGCCCGGCGGAGACGTACACCGGTTTGACCCCCGCCCGGGTGCGCAGCGCCGAGCCGACCACCTCCGGGGGCCCGGCCGTTCCCTCCGGGGCGTCGATCGGCGGGGCGTACAGCGGCGCGTGGTCACCGCGCCGGGGGCCGGGTGGCTCCGGCGGCGCCCCGGACCGGTCGTCGGCCAACCGGAACGGGGTCTTGGCCACCCCGATGGTGCGCAACCCGGTGAGCACGCCGAGATGGCAGGCGAGCCCGAAGCGGCGGGGGTGGGCCACCCCGTAGCCGTCGCAGACCACCAATCCCGGCGGGACGCGCAAACCCGCGAGGGCCTCCGACACCGCGGGCAGTTCGCGGTGGGCGAGCAGGCCGGGCACGTAGGGGAAGGGCACCGGCCCCACCGCCGCCGCTCGATCCACCTCGGTGAGGTCCACGGCGTCCAGGACGACCGCGGCGGCGGCCACGAGACCGGGCGGGCCGTTCCCCTCGGACTCCGAGTACGCCACGTCCACCCCCGTCACGGTGCCCGGCGCGCCGGGCGGTGGGCCGGGTTCGTCGGGCAGCAGGAAGCGTCGCAGGGCGAGTTGGCGCTCCACCGCCTCGGCGGCATCGGCCGGAGTGGTGTGCGCGGGCACCCCGGGGGCCGGTCCCGGCGCACCGGGGGTCGGGTGGGACGGTACGGCCCCGGGGGTGCCCGTCACCGGGTCAGCCCAGATCCACGCGCGGGTAGAGCGGGTGCTTGTCCAGCAGGTCCGCGGCCCGGGCCGCGACCCTCTCCGTCACGCCGTCGGCGATCCGGTAACGGGCCCGGGAGGCCGCGCCCGAGGCCGTGGCGGTGGGCGTGGTGTGGGCCAGGACGGTGTGGATCAGGTCGGCGACCTCCTCCATCCCCTCGGTGTCCAGACCACGGGTGGTCAGGGCCGGGGTGCCCAGCCGGACACCGGAGGTGTACCAGGCGCCGTTGGGGTCCCGGGGGATCGCGTTGCGGTTGGTGACGATGCCGGCGTCCAGCAGCGCAGACTCCGCCTGGCGGCCGGTCAGCCCGTAGCCGGAGACGTCCAGCAGCAGCAGGTGGTTGTCGGTGCCGCCGGTCACCGGGCGGGCGCCGCGCCGCAGCAACCCCTCGCCCAGCGCCCGGGCGTTGTCCACCACCCGACCGGCGTAGTCCCGGAATTCGGGCCGGCGGGCCTCCGCCAGCGCCACCGCCTTGGCCGCCATGACCTGCGGCAACGGCCCGCCCAGGACCATCGGGCACCCCCGGTCCACGTGCTCGGCCAAAGACTCGTCGCACAGCACCATGCCGCCGCGCGGGCCGCGCAGCGACTTGTGGGTGGTGGTGGTCACGATGTGGGCGTGCGGCACCGGGTCGAAGTTCCCGGTGAGAACCTTGCCCGCCACCAGACCCGCGAAGTGCGCCATGTCCACCATCAGGGTGGCGCCCACCTCGTCGGCGATCTCCCGCATGGCCGCGAAGTCCACCAGCCGGGGATAGGCCGAGTAGCCGGCGACGAGGATGAGCGGCCGGAACTCCCGGGCCGCGGCGCGCACCGCCGCGTAGTCCAGCAGGCCGGTCCCGGGGTCGGTCCCGTAGCTGCGCTGCTCGAACATCTTGCCGGAGATGTTGGGGCGGAAGCCGTGGGTGAGGTGGCCACCGGCGTCCAGGGACATGCCGAGCATCCGCTGGTCGCCCAGGGCCCGGCGCAGGCGGGTCCAGTCCCCCTCCGACAGGTCGTTGACGTGTCGGACGCCGGCGTCGGCGAGTGCGGGCGCCTCCACCCGCTGTGCGAGCACCGCCCAGAACGCGACGAGGTTGGCGTCGATGCCCGAGTGCGGCTGCACGTAGGCGTGTGAGGCGCCGAACAGTTCGCGGGCGTGCTCGGCGGCGATCGACTCGACGGTGTCCACGTTGCGGCACCCGGCGTAGAAGCGGTGCCCGACGGTGCCCTCGGCGTACTTGTCGCTCAGCCAGTTGCCCATGGTCAGCAGCACGGCGGGCGAGGCGTAGTTCTCGCTGGCGATCAGCTTGAGCGACTCGCGCTGGTCGGTCAGTTCGGCGCCGATGGCGTCCGCGATGCGCGGTTCCACGCCCCGGATCACCCGCAGGGCGTTGCTCAGGGCGACCGACTCGGGGGTGCCGGTGACGTTGTGGTCGGGGGCCTCGTGGTGCGTGTGGGCCGCCTCGAAGGGCTCGGGCGAGACGAAGGGAGCGGGGACGCCCGGGTCGGTTCCGGGGTCGAGGTTCTCGTTGCCGGTCATGCGGGGCCTTCCGGAGCTGTCGTCGGAGCGGCCCGGGCGCGCGGCACGGTGTGGCCGTCCGGGGACGGGGGCCGCTTCCCGATGGTTCGTTCCATCCGCACACGCCGGTCACGGCCCGTGCCGAGCCTAGCACTCGCGGGACCGCCCCGCCCGGGGCACCGTGGAGGGACCGCCCCGGTCGCACGGCCGGGGAACCGCAGCCGACCCGCGGCACCGACGCCGCACCAGGAGGAAGCGTGTCCGAGCACACCTACCGGGTCACCGAGATCGTCGGCACCTCGCCCGACGGGCTGGACGCGGCCATCCGCAACGGCCTCGGCCGGGCCGCCCGCACCCTGCGGAACCTGGATTGGTTCGAGGTGACGCAGATCCGCGGGCACATCGAGGAGGGACGGCCGGCCCACTTCCAGGTGGGACTGAAGGTGGGGTTCCGCCTGGAGGACGAGGAGAAGCACACCGGGGACGCCTGAGCGACCCGGGCCCCCGGCCC
>NZ_VKHT01000654.1 GCF_014141535.1 Streptomyces alkaliphilus
CCCCCGCGACCCCACCGACCCCGGCGAAAGGCGGGTCCGCCTCCCGCGCCGCCCGGGACCACCTGTGGATGCACTTCACCCGCATGTCGTCCTACGACCGGTCCCCGGTCCCCACCATCGTGCGGGGGGAGGGCGTCCACGTCTTCGACGACCGCGGCCGTCGCTACATCGACGGCCTCTCGGGGCTGTTCGTCGTCCAGGCCGGCCACGGCCGGGCCGAACTGGCCGAGGCCGCCGCCGCCCAGGCCCGCGACCTGGCGTTCTTCCCCGTGTGGTCCTACGCCCACCCACCGGCGATCGAACTGGCCGAACGCCTGGCCCACGAGGCGCCGGGAGACCTGAACAAGGTCTTCTTCACCACCGGGGGCGGCGAGGCGGTGGAGACCGCCTGGAAGCTGGCCAAGCAGTACCACCGACTGACCGGCGGCTCCGGACGGTACAAGGTGATCTCCCGCGCGGTGGCCTACCACGGCACCCCGCACGGTGCCCTGTCCATCACCGGCCTGCCGGCCCTGCGCGCACCCTTCGAACCGTTGGTTCCCGGCGCCCACAAGGTGCCCAACACCAACATCTACCGGGCCCCGGTCCACGGCGACGACCCCGAGGCGTTCGGCCGCTGGGCGGCGGACCGCATCGAGGAACAGATCCTCTTCGAGGGGCCGGAGACCATCGCGGCCGTCTTCCTGGAACCGGTGCAGAACGCCGGTGGCTGCTTCCCGCCGCCGCCCGGTTACTTCGCCCGGGTCCGGGAGATCTGTGACCGGTACGGGGTGCTGCTCGTCTCCGACGAGGTGATCTGTGCCTTCGGCCGGCTGGGCACGACGTTCGCCTGCGACAAGTTCGGCTACGTTCCGGACATCATCACCTGTGCCAAGGGCATGACCTCCGGCTACTCCCCGATCGGCGCCGCGATCGTCTCCGACCGGATCGCCGAACCGTTCTTCCGGGACGACCACGTCTTCGCCCACGGCTACACCTTCGGGGGGCACCCGGTCTCGGCCGCCGTCGCCCTGGCCAACCTCGACATCTTCGAGCGCGAGGGGCTCAACCGCCGCGTGCTGGAGAAGGAAGCCGACTTCCGGGCCACCCTGGAGCGGCTGCTGGACCTGCCGATCGTCGGCGACGTGCGCGGGGACGGCTTCTTCTACGGCATCGAACTGGTCAAGGACCGGACCACGAAGGAGACGTTCACCGAGGAGGAGTGCGAGCGGATCCTCTACGGCTTCCTGTCCGGAGCGCTGTTCGAGGCCGGCCTGTACTGCCGGGCCGACGACCGGGGCGACCCGGTGGTGCAGCTCGCACCGCCGCTGATCAGTGATCAGGTGGTCTTCGACGAGATCGAGCAGATCCTGCGATCGGTGCTCACGAAGGCGTGGTCGATGCTGTGATCCCGGGGTCGTGACGCCCGCCCGTCGCCTCCCCTCCCGGATGCCGGGAGGGGAGGCGACGGGCCGTTCGGTGGTTCAGTGTCGCGGCGTCAAGCGCGTGAAGTCGGCGGCCGCGACCCCGCCCGCGGTCACCCGGACCACCGCGGTGCGGGGCCCGGAGGTGCCCGCCGGCGGCTCCAGGGTCACCAGATACCGGCCCACCGGTAGATGCGCCAGACCGAAACGGCCCGAGCCGTCGGTGCGCGCGACCGGCACCGCGTCGGACCCGCCGGAGCCCCGGAGGAGCGGACGCGCCGTCACCCGGGCACCGTCCACCGGGGTCCCGTCGCGCAGGGACACCGTCCCGGCGAGGTGGCCGTCGGTCGGCCGCTCCCGCCACTCCATCCCCGGCACCCCGGCCTGGCCGGCCAGCGGGGCCCGGGGACCGGTCGTCAGGGCCCGCGCCAGTGCGTCCCGTTCCGCCGCCCGGTCCGCCGGCGAGCCGTCCACATGCGCGGAACTCGGATTGGCATAGGAGTACCCGCTCCATCCGGCGATCGTGTTGCCGGCGGCGGTGGGAGCCAGGGCGATCCGGGCCTGTTCCACACTCTCGGCGATCGGGTTCAGGTAGAGGGCGGGCCCGTTGACGGCCTGTCGGCCGGACTGGTGGTCGGCCAGGAACTCCGACCACTCGGCGAACATCGCGGCCTGGTCGGGCATCCACTGCCGCTTGTAGTTCATCGCGACCACGGTGTCCACGATGCCCTCCTCCAGCCATCCGGCCCAGTCCTGGAGAACCTCGGTGTAGGGGCGGGAGCTCTCCCAGCCACCGGTGACGCCGGGACCGTGGCCGTAGGTGACGGCGTTGACCGAGAGTCGGACCGTCGGGTCCTCCTCCCACAGCCCCAGGTACAACCGTCGCACCAGCCCGGTCACCTGGTCGCGCCGCCAGGCGGTCCACTCGGCGTCGGCGGGGTGGGGCGTGTCCACGCGGCCGGTGGCGGCCCGGAAGCGGGCGAGGGAGACCTCGTTGTACCCCCAGTCGCTGCGGCCGGTAGCCGCGCTGCCGTCGGGGTGGCGGATGTAGTCGAGGTTGATCCCGTCCACGTCGTACTCGCGAACCAGGCCGCGGACCGCCTCGACGATGTGGTCCACGGCGGCGGGGTGGCCGGGATCGATGTAGGAGTTCGCTCCGATCATCTCGGTGCCGTCGGCCCGGCGGTTGAGCCAGCGGTCGGCTCCCTCGGCGGTGGGACCGTGCCGGTTGAAGGCGTGCTCCGGGGAGCGCGGTGGGGTGGCGCTGTTCCACAGCGTGTTGACGTTGACCCAGGCGTGCACCTCCAGGCCCGCCTCCCGGGCCTGTCGGATCACCTCGTCCAACGGGTCGTAGGGGGCGGGATCGATGGCCGCGTCGGTGCGCGGATACAGGGAGCGGTCGCAGAAGCAGTCCCAGCGGCGGGAGATCTGCACGATGAGGGCGTTGGCGTTCACCGCCAGGGCGTCCTCGATCACCCGGCTCACCCGGGCGGGGCTCTGGATCCCCTCGTTGAAGGCGTCCACCCAGTAGCTGCGCCACTGGTCGGGGACGCCGACGGGGTGGTGTTCCGAATCGGCGGCGAGGGG
>NZ_VKHT01000655.1 GCF_014141535.1 Streptomyces alkaliphilus
CCGCGCGCGGGCCGCTCCTCGTGCGCGGGCTCCCCGCCGGGCTCCCCGCCGGGCTTCCCGCGGCCCCGGGAGCCGTTGGAGGGGCCGCGGGGCCCGGAGGCCCCGGGCTCTCCCCCCTCTCCCGGGACCCCGGGGTCCGCGCGCGACGCGGACCGCTTCAGGCCGTCCACCGGAACCACCCGGTCGGCACCGCGCACCGCGTCGATGTCCTCCATCCCGTCGGAGGCGGCGGGTTGGACGACCCGCCCGGGCTCCGCCGCGCGCAGGGCGCGCAGCAGCAACACCGAGCGCGGCGGCAGGGTCAGACTCTCACCGGGCGCGTGCTCGACTCCGGGCGCCCGCGACTGGTCCTCCAGCGTGGTGTCGAGAACCACCTCGTAGGAGTCGGCCCAGGGCGAGCCGGGGAGGGGGAACCCCGCCGGCTCGTGGCCGGCGTGCAGCAGCGCCAGGAAGCTGTCGTCCACCACCGGCCGGCCGCGCGGGTCGCGCTGCGGGATGTCCTGTCCGGAGAGATACATGCCCAGGGTCAGGCCGGGGCGGTACCAGTCCTCCTCGGTCATCTCCCGGCCGTCGGAGGTGAACCAGGCCAGGTCGCGGATGCCGTCCGGGCCCTGGCGACGTCCGGAGAAGAAGGCCCGGCGACGCAGCACCGGGTGCTCGCGGCGCAGCCGGATCAACCGGGCGGTCAGCTCCAGCAGGGGGCGCCACTCGGGGTCCTCCCGCAACCCCCAGTCCATCCAGCCGATCGGACTGTCCTGGCAGTAGGCGTTGTTGTTGCCGCCCTGGGTGCGGCCCATCTCGTCGCCGGCGACGAGCATCGGCACGCCGGTGGACAGCAGCAGGGTGGTGAGCATGTTGCGCAGTTGGCGACGGCGCAGGGCCCGGATGTCGGGATCGTCGGTCTCGCCCTCGGCCCCGCAGTTCCAGGAGCGGTTGTCGTCGGTGCCGTCCCGGTTGTCCTCGCCGTTGGCCTCGTTGTGCTTGTCGTGGTACGAGACCAGATCGCGCAGGGTGAAGCCGTCGTGGGCGGTGATGAAGTTGACCGAGGCGTACGGGCGACGCCCTCCCCAGGCGTACAGGTCGCTGGAGCCCGAGAGCCGGTACCCCAGGTCCCGCACATCGGGCAGGGCGCCCCGCCAGTAGTCGCGCACGGTGTCCCGATAGCGGTCGTTCCACTCCGTCCACAGCGGGGGGAAGGCTCCCACCTGGTAGCCCCCGCTGCCCACGTCCCAGGGTTCGGCGATGAGCTTGACCCGGCGCAGCACGGGGTCCTGCGCGATGACCGCGAGGAACGGCGAGAGCATGTCCACGTCGTGCATGGAGCGGGCGAGCGCGGCGGCGAGGTCGAAGCGGAATCCGTCCACGCCCATCTCCTGCACCCAGTAGCGCAGGGAGTCGGTGATCAGCCGCAGCACCTGGGGCTGGACGACGTGCAGGGTGTTGCCGCAGCCGGTGTAGTCGGCGTAGTAGCGGGGGTCCTCGCCCAGGCGGTAGTAACCACGGTTGTCGATGCCGCGGAAGGAGAGCATGGGGCCGAGTGGCCCGGCCTCGGCCGTGTGGTTGTAGACCACGTCGAGGATGACCTCGATGCCCGCCCGGTGCAGGGCGCGGACCATCTGCTTGAACTCGCCGACCTGTTGCCCGCGGGTGCCGCTCGCGCTGTACGAGGAGTGCGGGGCGAAGTAGCCGATGGAGTTGTAGCCCCAGTAGTTGCGCAGGCCGCGCTTGAGCAGGTGGTCCTCGTGGGCGAACTGGTGGACCGGCAACAGTTCGACGGCCGTGACGCCCAGCCGGGTGAGGTGGTCGATCGCGGCGGGGTGGGCGAGGCCGGCGTAGGTGCCGCGCAGTTCGTCGGGGATGTCGGGATGGGTCATGGTGAAGCCGCGCACGTGCAGTTCGTAGATGACCGAGTCCGACCAGGGAGTCTTGGGGCGCACGTCATCGGCCCAGGTGTCGGTGTCGTGGACGACGACGCTCTTGGGGACCGACGGCGCGGAGTCGCGGTCGTCGCGGACGGTGTCCGCGATCTCCTGGTCCGGCCAGTCGCGAACGTGGCCGTAGACCTCCGGGGGCAGCGTGAACTCACCGTCCACGGCCCGCGCGTAGGGGTCGAGGAGGAGCTTGGCGGGATTCCAACGGGCCCCGGTCCAGGGGTCCCAGCGACCGTGGACACGGTAGCCGTAGCGCTGCCCCGGGCGCACCCCGGGGAGGAATCCGTGCCAGATCTCGTGGGTGTGCTCGGTCAACTCGCAGCGGGTCTCGCGGCCGGCGTCGTCGAACAGGCACAGCTCCACCGCCTCGGCGCCGCCCGCCCACAGGGCGAAGCCGGTTCCCTGGACCCCGTCGGGACCGGTGGTGAAGCGGGCACCGAGCGGCTGCGGGCTGCCGGGCCACACCTCCTGTCCACCGCCCCCGGCGGGGTCGGCGCGCCGCTCCGGGTCCGGGTGGGCGTGTTCGGAAAGGGGCGCGCCGGCACCGTTCCCGGAGTCGACCGCCGTCTCCTGCTCAGCTGCCTGGGACACCTGTCCGCCTCCTGGGTTTCGCGGTTCGTCGGCCGCGCGGCGCTGTCGCGTTCGTGTCATCTCTGCCCGGTCACCGTCATCTCATCACGCCGTACCCACCCACTGGGTCTTTCCGCGCCATTTCAACAGTTTTGTTCGTTTCACCGGAAATGACACACCCGGTCGACCGCGAGGGGTGACATTCCCCACCCGGAAAGCGGGGCGGAGGGGGAACCCGGACACGAAGGCGCCGGTGGGGAACACCGGGCGGACCCGGGTCGTCAACTGCCGAGAACGCCAAGGCGGAAGCTGCGACAGAACGGTGACAAATCCCTGTCCTGTCCGTCGAATCGGTGTGATGACATGGCCATATGGCATCCGCGGGAACTGCGGGTGCCGCGTGCGGTGCGAGGGGAGAACGAGATCGTGAGGACGCGGACCACGAGTCGGCGGACCATGGCCATCGGGGGGACCGGGGGCACGGGG
>NZ_VKHT01000656.1 GCF_014141535.1 Streptomyces alkaliphilus
GTCGGGGGCGGGAACGGTTCCGTCATGGGTTCACTACTACCGCCCCGCGCCCCGTGCCGCCGGCGGATTCCGGGACGCGGCGCGCGACGGGGGCGGGGGTCTCCGCGAAGGTTCTCCCCGAAGCCACTCGATCAAGCCAACCGCCCTGTGGAACAGGGCAATTCGCTTTTCCGACAGGGTGCCCACCGGTAGGATCCGGGGCCTGGATGATCTTGTGTGCGTCCCCCGTGACGGCCCCGGGGGGCGGGCCGGGCCCTCCCCGTGAGCGGCCCGGTGACGGAGTGGCGCGGGGAAGAACGGACTTCACGGTGACGGTGGAAGGTGCCCCCACCGGGTGGCACGTCGGAGCGGCGGCGCGGGCCCGACGGGTGACGGAATCCCGGACGTTCTCCGGAGTGGTCTGCGGACTCATCCTCTTCAACGCGGTCCTGCTGGGTGCCGAGACCTACCTCTCCCCCGGCGAGACCACCGGTCCGCTCCCCCGTCTGGAGGCCCTCCTGCTGGCCGCCTTCACGGTGGAGATCGTGCTGCGGGCGGTGGCGTGCGCCGATCGGCCCCGGGAGTTCTTCCGCGACCCGTGGAACGTCTTCGACCTGGCCGTGGTGGTGCTCACCCATCTGCCGGTGACGCAGGGCAACGCGACCATCCTGCGCCTGCTTCGCCTGCTGCGGGTGGCCCGGGTGGCCCGCATGATGCCGCAGATCCGGGTCATCGTCACCACCGTGGGCAGGAGCCTGCCCGGCATGCTGGGGTTCCTCGCCCTCGGGGTCCTGATCCTGTACGTGTACGGCATGGTCGGCTGGCAGGTCTTCGCCGTCCATGACCCCGAGCGGTTCGGCACCCTGGACCGTGCCGTGATCACCCTGTTCCTGCTCGCCACCTTCGACGGCATCGGCGCGGCGGTGCGCGACGGTCTGGAGATCTCCCACTGGACGCTGCTGTACTACGGCTCGTATGTGCTCTTCGCCGGGCTGATGTTGATCAACCTCCTCATCGGTGTGGTGGTGGGCTCGATGGACGAGGCCCGGGAGGCCGAGCGACGCAGGCTTCTCGATCGGGAGCCGGGGGCGGCGCCGCCCGATCGGGAGGAGAACGACCGTCTCCTGCGGGAGAACGTGGAGCTGCTGCGGCGCACCCTGGAGGAGATGGAGAAGCGACTGGCCGGGAGGTCCGGTTCCCCCGCCCGGGAGATCGACCGTCCCGGTGCGGGCGGCGCGCTCCCTCCGGGTCCGCCCGCCCCGAACGGTGCTCCCCCGCCGGGAGGCGTCGCTCCCCCGGCGGAAGTCGACGCTCCGGCGCGGGGTGCCGGGGCGCGGCTCCTCACCCCCGGTGTCCCCGGGCGGCGGTGAGCTCCCCGGGTGACGGGACGCGTGCCGGGAACCCGTCCACGCCGGCCGGCGTGGACGGGTTCCCGGAGGTGTCCACCCGGGCCCTGCCCGGTGACGTGCCGGTGGTCGACCACGGGGCAGGACGGACGAGGCGTGCGCCGGTGACCCGGTGGTGCCGGCCGAGGCCCTCCGGGATGCCGAGCGACGGCAGGCGGAACGGATCCGGACCGGGGTCACGCTCCGCGAGCAGGTGGGGTTCGACGCCCCCTCACCGTGCGACGCGCGACCCCCGCGTCGACCTTCCGGGAACACCTGCGGTCGGTGGGGGCGCCATCGAGGAGTGAGGGGCCCGCCCGGCCCCCGCTCCGGGCGGGCCGGGGGCCGGGTACGGGGATGTCAGCCCGTTTTCTCCCGTCTGCCCCTGTGGAGCCCGATCTCGTGCGCGGTGACCGCGATCAGCGTCACCGCCACCAGGGGCAGCACGAACCACGCCATCACGGTGGTGAAGCCCTCCAGCGCGTCGTGTTGCGTGGCCGCCAGGACGACGAAGGCCGTGTAGGCGGCGTAGAGGGCCAGGAACAGCCCGCCCTCCCAGCGGGCGACCACGAAGCCGGTGAAGGCGATCGGCAGCAGCGCGACGGCGGCGGCGAGCATGAGCGGGATGTCCAACGCGACCGCCGCGTCCGGCACCGGCAGGCCGTCGGCCGAGAGGATGGCGGGCAACCCCAGTACCAGGCCGATGTTGGCGATGTTGCTGCCGACCACGTTGCCCACCGCCAGGTCCCGTTCCCCGCGCCGCACCGCGATGACGGAGACGGCGAGTTCGGGCAGCGAGGTGCCGACCGCGACCACGGTCAGGCCCACGACCAGGCTGCTGACGCCGAAGGCGGTGGCGGTGTTCACCGCGCCCTCGACCAGGACCGTCGCCCCGGCCACCAACAGGGCCACGCCGATCACCACGAGGAGCAGCGACTTGGGCACCGAGACGCTCGGCATCTCCTCCGACGCCGCGGCGGGCTCCGGGCCCACCCCGGCGGTGCCGCCGGGGTCGCCCTCCCGGGTTCCGGCGCCGGTTCCCGGCCCCGCGGTCCCGTCGCCCCCCGGCCGGTCGGCGGCGCGCTCCGCGACCGCCTCCCGCCTGCTGACGAGGACGGTCATCACCGTGTAGCCGATCAGGACGGCCAGGAGGATGATTCCGTCGACGAGGCCGATGCCACCGTCCAGGGACATCACCAGCAGCATGACCGACAGCAGCACCATGATCGGCAGGTCCAGGCGCACCAGTCGCTGTTTGACCAGCAGCGGCAGCACCAGGGCGGAGATGCCGAGGATCAGCAGCACGTTGGCGATGTTGCTGCCGACCACGTTGCCCACCGCCAGGCCGGGTTCGTCACGCATGACCGCGCCGACCGTGACCGCGAGTTCGGGGGTCGAGGTGGCGGTGGAGACCACCGTGAGACCGACCACGAGCGAGGAGATGCCGACCCGCGCGGCCAGGCTCGAAGCCCCCCGGACCAGCACCTCGCCACCCACCGTGAGCAGGACGAGTCCGACGATGATGCGTCCCACATCGAGAAGATCCATTGCCGCAGTCTATGGATCACCGGGCCGCCCGCGCGGGCGGTTCACCAACCCCCTCGGCACCCCCGCCTCCGGAC
>NZ_VKHT01000657.1 GCF_014141535.1 Streptomyces alkaliphilus
CCGGTGTTCCTCCCCCGGGGATGGCGCCCGGGACGCCGGTCGGTGCGAGGACGGGTTCGGTGACACGGTCCCCGGGTCCCCCACAGGCGGGTCCTCCGTCGGGGGGAATGGCCGATTCCGGACTCCGAATCGACTGTTCTCGGCCCCGGTCGGGGCTCTCCCCGCGCCCTTCCGTTCCCCACCCGCTTCCCGGCGACACCCCGGCCCTGTCGCACGGTCGCACGACAGGGCCGGGGTCGATGAATCCGGCGGCTCCGCGCCGAACCGCGCCGACCGGGTCCGGCCGGTTTCGGCCGGTTTCGGCCGCCCGGCGGTCCCATCGGGAATCCGAAAGAGGATTCGAGGAGTGGATCAGACGCGTTCCTCGCGCACCCGCAGGGCGCGACGCAGGTCGTCCAACTGATCCATGAGCCCCCGCCGCAACGTCGCGGTGACCTCCGGACCGGCGAGCGCCGCCTCCCCCCGGCGCAGCAGTTCCTCGCCGACCAGCCCGCGCGGGAAGCCGTACCGGCACGCCGCCTCGGTCACCGCGTGCCCACGGCGGTTGGCCAACCGGACGACATCGGTGAAATACCGTTCCGCCCAGGGCACCAACAGTCCCGCCTGTTCCGGGTGCCAGAAGCCCTGCGCGGTGGCGGTGAACAAGTAGGCGGACAACTCGTCGCCCTCCCCGAACATCTCCTCCCAGGCGTCGGCCTTGGCCTGCTCGGTGGGGAGCGCCGCCCGGCACCGGGCGGCCCCCTCCCGGCCGGTGGCCGCCGGATCGCGATCGGCCTCGACGGCGATCTCCCTCTCGTCGACGGCGCCCAGCACCGCCAGCCGGTGCAGGACCCGCCAACGCAACTCGGGGTCCAGTTCCGGCCCGCCGGGGAAGGTGCCGGCCGACAACCAGGCCCGGGGCTCCGCCGGATCGGTCACCGTGTCGATCAGGACCCGCACCGCGATCAGGCGCAGGGCGGAGGCCGGGTCGCTCCCGCCGGTGAGAAGGATCTCGCGGGCCGTCTCCTCCAGGGCCGCCAGGGCCGCGGTGCGCTCCTCACCGGAGAGGTAGAGGTCGGCGATCCGGCCCCGCGCGAAGGAGAGGACCCCCTCCACCACCGCGGTGTCCGGCTCGGCGGGGAGTTGACGGCGGGCCGCCGCCAGGTACTGCTTGGGATCCAGCTCGGCGTCCCGGACCATGTCGCGGGCCGCGTTCCACACCACCGCCCGGGTCAGGGGGTCGGGCAGCGAGGAGAGGGTGTCCCTGGCGGCGTGCCAGGAGACGGGGTCCAGACGAACCTTGGCGTAGGTCAGGTCGCCGTCGTTGACCACCAACAGGGCGGGTGGCTCGCCCTGGAAGGTGCGGGAGATGCCGGGCACCGGCTCGGCGGGCTCGGCACCGTCCGGTGGGGCCACCACCTCGATCCGCACCAGATCCCGCTGCACGGCGACTGTCGGGAGGTCGGAAGCCCGTTCGTAGATGCCGACGTCCAGGCGGTGCGGACGACTGCCCTCGTGACGGAGGTCCAGCCGCCACTCCCCGTCCGCGTCGGTGATCACCGGCACGAAGGTGTCGGGCCCCGTGGTGCGCAACCAACGGTCGGCCCACGCCTCGACGTCCCGCCCGGAGGCACGGGAGAGCGAGTCGATGAAGTCGGCGAGGGTCGCGTTGCCGAAACGGTGACGTGCGAAGTGGTCGTTGATGCCGGCGAGGAAGACGTCCTCCCCGAGCCAGGTGACCAACTGACGCAGGGCGGAGGCACCCTTGGCGTAGGAGATGCCGTCGAAGTTGAGCCAGGCGGAGGCGGTGTCCGGGACGGCCTCGGGGTCCGGGGCCACCGGGTGGGTGGAGGGGCGCTGGTCGGCGTCGTATCCCCACGCCTTCCGGGAAACCGCGAACTCGGTCCACGGCCGGAACTCCGTGGCCTCGGCCAGCACCTGATAGCCCATGTACTCGGCGAAGGACTCGTTCAGCCAGATGTCGTCCCACCAGCGCAGGGTGACCAGGTCACCGAACCACATGTGGGCCATCTCGTGGGCGATGACCACACCGCGCAGCTGGCGTTGGGTGTCGGTGACCGCCGAACGCGGGATGAACTCGTCGCGGAAGGTGACCAGTCCGGGATTCTCCATCGCGCCGGCGTTGAACTCCGGGACGAACGCCTGGTCGTAGGAGTCGAAGGGGTAGGGCTCCTCGAAGATGCGGTGGTAGTGGTCGAAGGCCCGGCGGGTGATCCCCATGATCTCCTCGGCGTCCTTGTCCAGATGGGCGGCGAGGGAGCGGCGCACGTGCAGGCCGAAGGGGAGACCGGCGTGCTCGAAGCGCAGGGAGTGCCAGGGGCCGGCGGCGACCGCCAGCAGGTAGGTGCTGATGGGCGGAGTGGGGGCGCAACGCCAGCGACCGGGTTCGTCCGCCACCCGCTCGGCCACTCCGTTGCCCAGCACGGTCCACTCCGGCGGCGCGGTGACCGACACCTCGAAGACCGCCTTGAGATCGGGCTGGTCGAAGGCCGCGTAGACCAACGGGGCCTCGGTCATGCAACACATGCTGTAGAGGTAGGTGAGGCCGTCCTCCGGGTCGGTGAAGCGGTGCATCCCCTCACCCGTGCGCGAGTACGGCATGTCCGCCACCACGGTCAGCTCGTGGTCCCCGGCGGTCAGGCCGGTCAGCGGGAGGCGACCGTCCGCGAGCGCGGCGGGGTCCAGGTCCCGCCCGTCCAGGCGGGCGCTGTGCAGAGTGGTCGGACGCAGTTCGACGAAGGTGTCCCCCTCCTCGCGGGCGGTGAAGCGAATGGTGGTGGTCGACCCGAACGTCTCCTCGTCCCGGGTGAGGTCGAGGTCGATGAGGTAGCGGTCGATGTCCAGGAGACCGGCGCGGATGCGCGCCTCGTCACGCGTGAGGGAGGGCAGCGGCATGACTCCATGCTGCCCCGGGGGACGGGGGAAGCGCAGCCGGGTTGTGGTCCCCCGCGTGCCGCGCGCGCGGACGACCCGCCCCCGACC
>NZ_VKHT01000658.1 GCF_014141535.1 Streptomyces alkaliphilus
GTGCCGTCGTTCGCCGCCCCGCTCCCCCGCCGCCGCTCGCGTGCGCCGGGGCGGATCGCCCCGGCCCGCCTCCTCGCGCTGCTCCTGGTCCTCACGGGGTGCGGGACCGGCGGCGGGGACACCCCGGCGTCATCCGCGGATGGTCGGGACGGCGGGGTCTCCCTGACCGTGCTGGCCGCCGCCTCCCTGACCGATGTGATGCCCGGGATCGGCGCCCTGTACGAGGAGGCGCGTCCGGGCTCCTCGGTCACCTTCTCCTTCGCCGGCTCGCAGGAGTTGGCCGCGCAGGTGCGGCAGGGGGCGCCCGCCGACGTGATCGCCACCGCCGACACCCCCACCATGGAGGGCCTGGCGGAGGAGACGGGGGACCCCGTGGTCTTCGCCCGCAACCGCCCGGTGATCGTCACCGCGCCCGGGAACCCGCTGGGCATCGCCTCCCCGGGCGACCTCGCGGACCCGGAACTGACGGTCGTGCTGGCCGCCCCCGAGGTGCCGGCCGGCCGGTACGCCCGACAGGTGCTGGACGCGGCCGGGGTGGAGGTCGCTCCCGCCTCGCTGGAGCCGAACGTGCGGGCGGTGCTGAGCCGGGTGGAGACCGGTGAGGCCGACGCCGGGATCGTCTACGCCACCGACGCCACCGCCTCCGGCCGCGTCGGGGTCGTGGAACTCCCGGAGGAGGTGAACGTCCCCGCCGCCTACCCCGCCGCCGTTCTCACCGGCTCGGCGCACCCGACGGAGGCCGGGGCGTTCGTGGAGTTCCTCGCGGGGCCGGAGGCCCGGAGGGTCCTGACGGACGCGGGCTTCGAGGTGCCGTGACCCCCACCGACTCCCATCCGCGTGACGACACCCTCGGGGGCCGTCCGGCACCGGGCGCCGGACGGCCCCCGACGGTGCTCCTGGTGCCGGCGCTGCTGGCGGTGGCGGTGCTGGCCCTGCCACTGGTCGGGGTGCTCGCGCGCACCCCCTGGTCGGAGTTGGGCTCGCACCTGGGCAGCCCCGCCGCGCTGGAGGCGCTGTGGCTCTCCCTGGTGGTCTCCGGCTGGTCGCTGCTGCTCTCCCTGGTGCTGGGGGTTCCGCTGGCCTGGCTGCTGGCCCGGGTGCCGTTCCGGGGGCGGGCGGTGGTGCGCTCCCTGGTACTGCTGCCGATGGTGCTGCCGCCGACCGTGGGCGGGGTCGCGCTGCTGACCGCCTTCGGCCGGCGCGGCCTGCTGGGGCCGTGGCTGGAGGAGTGGTTCGGGCTCACCCTCCCCTTCCACACCTCCGGGGCGGTGCTGGCGGCGACGTTCGTCTCGATGCCGTTCCTGGTCATCAGTCTGGAGGGGGCGCTGGCCGGGCTGCGCCCCGGCTACGAGGAGACGGCGGCCTCGCTGGGGGCCTCCCCCGTCCGGGTCTTCCTGACCGTGACACTGCCGCTGGTGGCTCCGGGCCTGGCCGCCGGCGCGGCGCTGACCTGGGCCCGGGCGCTGGGCGAGTTCGGCGCCACGATCACCTTCGCGGGCAACCTGCCGGGCACCACCCAGACCCTGCCGCTGCGGGTCTACCTGCTGCTCCAGGAGGACCCGGAGGCGGCGGTGTCGGTCTCGCTGCTCCTGCTGGTGGTGGCGATGGCCGTGCTGGTGGGGCTGCGCGGCCGGTGGACCGGCCCGGTGGGTCACGGGGCACTGCGGTCCGCGAACCGGTCGACGAGCCCGGACCGGGCCGACACCGATGCCGATGCCGATGCCGGTGCCGAGGGAACCGACACGGAGGCGGCCGGCGCACCGGCGGCGGACGACGCCGCCCACCGGGCCGGCGTCCCGCGCCTCCCCGGGACCACCGCGCCCGGGCCGCTGCGCGTCCGCACGCGCGGCCTGGTGGAACTGGAGCTGGCCGCCGAACCGGGTACCACCATCGCCGTGGTCGGCCCGAACGGCGCCGGCAAGACCACCCTGTTGCGGGCCCTGCTGGGCATCTCCCCCCTCGCCCGGGCCTCGGTGCGGCTCGGCGACCGGGACATCACCGAGCTGCCCGCGCACCGCCGCCGGGTGGCCTGGGTGCCGCAGGACGGGGCGCTGTTCCCGCACCTGTCGGCGCTGGCGAACACCGCCTACGGCCCCCGGGCCCGGGGAACCGGGCGCGAACGGGCCCGGGAGACGGCCCGCCGGCGGTTGGCCGGACTGGGCATCGCCCACCTGGCCGACCGTCGGCCCGGGCAGCTCTCGGGTGGCCAGGCCCAGCGCGTCGCGCTGGCCCGCGCCCTGGCCGGCCGGCCCGACCTGCTGCTGCTCGACGAACCGCTGGCGGCCCTGGACCAGCGCGCCCGGGCCGTGGTGCGGCACGCGCTGCGCACCCACCTGACCGGTTTCGAGGGGGTGTGCCTGATCGTCACGCACGACCCGGTGGAGGCGATGGCACTGGCCGACCGGGTGCTGGTCCTGGAGGACGGGCGGGCGGTGCAGGACGCCCCGCCGGGCGAGGTGGTCCGGCATCCGGCCTCGCCGTGGGTGGCCCGGATGCTCGGGCTCAACGCGTGGGCGGGCCGGACCACGACCGAGGGACTGACGGCGACCGGTGGCGTCGGACTGGTGGCCGCCGAGCCGTTGCCCGCAGGCCGGCGGGCGCTGGCGGTGTTCGCCCCCGAGGCGGTGGCGCTGTACCCCCCGGCGCCGGAGCCGCCGCACGGCAGTCCGCGCAACACCTGGTCGGCGACCGTGCGGGAGGTGGCGGGCGCCGGGGGTCGGGTGCGAGTCACCGTGCTCGTCGATCCCCCCGGCGGCCCGGCGGCGGGAGAACGACCGGCGGGGCGACAGGCGGCACGGACGGAAGCGGAGGGTGTGCCGGAGGTGGTCGCGGAGATCACCCCGGCGGCGGCGGCCGAGCTGCGGCCGGTGGAGGGCGGCCGGCTGGTGGTCGCCGTCAAGGCGACCGAGATCCGGGTCGTGCCGCTGTGACACCCACCGGGTCGCTTCCCCCGGGTCCCTCCGGCCCCTCCGGGCC
>NZ_VKHT01000659.1 GCF_014141535.1 Streptomyces alkaliphilus
GTGGTGAGCCGGGGCGGGCCCCGGATCCGTCGAAGGGGGCCCGCCGGGGGTCAGTCGGCGGCCTTCGCCCAGACCCGGGCTCTCTCCAGGTCCTCCGAGCCCAGGGCCCCGCCGGCCGCGATGACGCGCGGCCGCAACTCGGGGGCGGTGGTCCGGGCCCGGAACAGGAGGGCCACCGTGACCTCGTGGTCCGGCCGGTGCGTGATCTCCACCGGGTCCCCGGCGCGGACCTCGCCCGGCTCCAGGACGCGCAGATAGGCGCCCGGCGCGGCGTCCTCGGTGAACCGCTTCACCCAACCCCGCTCGTCGAGCCACCCGGCGAAGGTGCGGCAGGGGATGCGGGCGCAGGTGACCTCCAGCAGGCTTCCGCCGATCCGCCAGCGCTCGCCGACGAGGGCGCCGCTCACGTCGATGCCCGTGGTGGTGAGGTTCTCCCCGAAACACCCGTCGGCCAGGGGCCGGCCCAGGGCGGTCTCCCAGCGGTCGAGATCCTCCCGGGCGAAGGCGTAGACGGCCTGATCGGGTCCGCCGTGGTGTCGTCGATCGCCCACGAAGTCGTCGGCCAGCCCCGAGACACCGCCCGCGCCCCGCCCGGGGGGCGCGGTCACCCGGACCGGGCCCGCGACGGGGCGCTTGTCGATCCCGGTCAGGCCGCTCTCGGTGGAGGTGTACCCGACGGCCTTCGCCCGGGCGGTGTTCACCGATCGGATCCGCGGGCCCGCGGGTGCCGGGGACGGCGTGCTGGGGGTGGACATGGGATCACCCTAGGCGAGCGGGGAGGAGCCGTCACCGGGATATCGACATGTCGATGCCGGGGGCACGTCGGCCCCGGTCCGACGGTGTCGGCCGGGGCCCGGGGGCGCCGATGGGTCGCGCGGGACCGGGGAGGAACCGGGGAAGGGGTGCGGTGGGGAGGCCGACGCGTCGACCCGGCGGAGAGGTCCGCGACGACGGGGCGACCTTCACATCACCTCCACGCGCCGCACGCGCCCTCCACGCGGGGGATGGAGCACCGCAGACCGCCGGATGCCCGCCCGACCTCCTGTCGGGAAGGCGTCCGACGGTCTGCCGACACGCCACACACCGCTCCGGTCACGCGCCTCCCGGGCCGCGCGACCGGGTACTGCTCCGGAGTTCCTCCGGTTCTCGGCCCCGTCGGGCGATCACTGCTCCGTGAGCAACCCCCTGCGCAGCTTGCCCAGGGTGCGGGCCAGCAGTCGGGAGACGTGCATCTGCGATATCCCCAGCTCCTCGCCGATCTCCGACTGGGTCATGTTGCCCACGAACCGGAGGGAGAGGATCTGGCGGTCACGCGGGGAGAGCTCCGCGATCAGGGGCTTGAGGGACTCGACGTACTCGATGCCCTCCAGGCCGTGGTCCTCGTAGCCGATGCGGTCGGCGAGGGTGCCCTCGGAGTCGTCCTCCTCCGGTTGCGCGTCCAGGGAGCTGGCGGTGTAGGCGTTGGAGGCGGCCATGCCCTCCAGCACGTCCTCCTTGTCGATCTGCAGGCGCTCGGCCAGCTCGGCGACGGTGGGGGCCCGGTCCAGCTTCTGGGACAGCTCGTCGGTGGCCTTGGCCAGGTCGAGCCGCAGCTCCTGGAGGCGGCGCGGGACGCGCACCGACCAGGAGGTGTCGCGGAAGAACCGCTTGATCTCGCCGACGATGGTCGGCATGGCGAAAGTGGGGAACTCCACTCCGCGCTCGCAGTCGAAGCGATCGATGGCCTTGATGAGACCGATCGTGCCGACCTGGACGATGTCCTCCATCGGCTCGCTGCGGGTGCGGAAGCGCGAGGCGGCGAACTTCACCAGGGCGAGGTTCAGCTCGACCAGGGTGTTGCGCACGTAGGAGTACTCGTGGGTGCCCTCCTCGAGGGTGCGCAGCCGCTGGAACAGCGACTTCGAGAGGACCCGGGCGTCCCAGGGCTCGACCTCGTCGAAGGACGATATGGCCGAGATCTGCTCCTTGATGGTCTCCATGGACGGGGGCGGGGGCGGGGTGTCCGCCGCCGGGCCGTCGGGCCGGTCGGTGGTCTCGGCCGGGGAGTCCACCGGGAGGGTGGGCGTGATCTGCCGAATCTGCGTCTCGTGGACGTCGGGGGCGGGTGACATGGTCTCGTCCTCCGTAGGGTTCTTCGGCGTGTGACGGCCGATGCCGTGCTCCGGTGCGGTGTGCGTGCCTCCATGGGCCGGCGCGTTCGGGTCTCTTCTGCCCCCACCCTTATCGGGGATGCATGGTTGGAGGCAAATTCTTTATATCCGTGTTGTCCGGTTTTGCCTGTGCTGCTCGGCTGTTCGGGGGTGGACTCTGGGGATAAGGTGCGAACCTATCGGTAGGGTCCGGTTCGATTCGGGACCTCCGAGTGACGATGGTGGACCTTGAAGGGGTGTGCATGGATCGCGTGACGTCGGGGAGTGCCCACCGACCTCAGTTCGGGGTTGAGGTGCACCGGCGCGAGGTTGGTGCGGTGATCACTCCACGTGGTGAGTTGGATCACCATTCGGTCGATCTGTTGAAGGAGGCGATCGACTCCTGCATCTCCGAGGGTCGTTATCCTATCGTGATCGACTGTGCGGGGCTCGGCTTCTGTGACTCCACGGGGCTGAACACGCTCCTGGCGGCGCGGATGGAGATCGAGGAGGCCGGTGGTCGGGTGCACCTCGCGGCGATGGCGCCCGCCGTCTCCAGGGTGTTCGAGATCACCGGGGCGGACGCGGTCTTCCCGATGCACGACACCCTCGAAGCGGCGCTGACCGCCATCGAGGCCGGCTGAGGCTTCGACCGGCGTGGTCATCGCGAAGATCCCGAGCGGGGTGCCCGAGGCGCGGGGCCCCGGGGCTCGGCATGCCCGAACGGGGACGCGTCCCCCGAGTCCCGAGGTCCTCCCGTCCCGGTACGGCGACGCGTCGCGCCGAGCCGGGGGATCGCTTTTCGCGCCCTCGCGGTCCCCGGGCCCCCGGGGGCTCCCGGGAAA
>NZ_VKHT01000066.1 GCF_014141535.1 Streptomyces alkaliphilus
GTCCACGGGGGGAGCGGGCGGTCGGGCTTCCATCCCGACCGTGGTTCCCGATGGTGGAGGGGTGACTCGCGGGACCCTTCGCCGGCCCGCCCGTGGCCCCGACCCCCGATCCCGCGCGGCGGCCCGGAGGGCTCCGGGGAATCCGGCGGGACCGGACCGTTCCACCCGACACCCCGTACCGTCCCGCTCGGCCTCCACCCTCCGTCGCGCGTCGAACCGCTCACCATTGCATAAAGCTGCCGTGCTGCGTATAGTCATGCCGTCGATCGAATGGAGGCGATGGTGGTGCGTGCTGCGGTGGCGGGAGCCAGTGGTTACGCGGGGGGTGAGATCCTGCGTCTGTTGCTCGGACACCCGGAGATCGGGATCGGCGCCCTGACCGGGGGTTCCAACGCCGGTCGTTCCCTGGGGGAACTCCAGCCCCACCTCGCCCCGCTCGCCGACCGCGTACTGGCGCCGACGAACGCGGAGACCCTCGCCGGTCACGACGTGGTTTTCCTCGCCCTGCCGCACGGCGAGTCCGCGGCGGTCGCCGAGGCGCTCGGCGACGGGGTCCTCGTCGTCGACTGCGGCGCGGACTTCCGGCTCCGCTCGGCGGTCGACTGGGAGCGGTTCTACGGCACCCCCCACGCCGGCACCTGGCCCTACGGCCTGCCCGAGCTGCCCGGCTGCCGGGAGGCGCTGCGCGACACCCGGCGCATCGCCGTCCCCGGCTGCTACCCCACCGCCGTCAGTCTCGCCCTCTTCCCGGCCCTCGCCGCCGGCCTCGCCGCCCCGGAGGCCGTGGTGGTCGCCGCCTCCGGTACCTCCGGTGCCGGAAAGGCGCTCAAGCCGCACCTGCTGGGCAGCGAGGTCATGGGGTCCATGACCCCCTACGGCGTCGGGGGCGGCCACCGCCACACCCCGGAGATCGCCCAGAACCTCTCCGCCGTCGCCGGCGAGCCCGTCATCGTCTCCTTCACCCCCACCCTGGCCCCCATGCCGCGCGGCATCCTCGCCACCTGCACCGTCCCGGCCCGGCCCGGCACCACCGCCGAGTCGCTGCGCGAGACCTACGCGAAGGCTCTGGCCGACGAGCCGTTCGTGCACCTGTTGCCCGAGGGGCTCTGGCCCTCCACCGGAACCGTCCTGGGCTCGAACCTGGTGCACCTCCAGGTCGCGCTGGACGAGGCCGCCGGGCGGATCGTGGTCGTCTCCGCCGTGGACAACCTCACCAAGGGCACCGCCGGTGGGGCCCTGCAGAGTGCGAACATCGCCCTCGGCCTCCCCGAGACCACCGGACTGCCCGGTGCGGGCCTCGCGCCCTGAGCCCCGGAGCCGAACCCCGCGTTCCCGAACCGTCCCGCACCCGCCCGCCGGCACCCACCGGGCGGGGCCCCGAGCCGTTCCGCCGGTCCGGCACCACCCCGGCCGGTCCCCACGCCCCACTCGCCGCACCGATGGGAGTCACCACACCGTGAGCGTCACCGCAGCCCGGGGCTTCCGGGCGGCCGGCATCGCCGCCGGCATCAAGTCCTCGGGCGACCCCGACCTGGCCCTGGTCGTCAACGACGGCCCTTCCCGCGCCGCCGCCGGGGTCTTCACCGCCAACCGGGTCAAGGCCGCGCCGGTCCTGTGGTCGCAGCAGGTGCTGCGCGCGGGGAAGGTCTCCGCCGTGGTCCTCAACTCCGGCGGGGCCAACGCCTGCACCGGATCGCCGGGCTTCCTGGACACCCACACCACCGCCGAGCGGGTCGCCGACGCCCTCGGTCACAACGCCGCCGAGGTCGCGGTCGCCTCCACCGGTCTGATCGGTGTCCGCCTGCCGATGGACCGGCTGCTGCCGGGCGTGGGCCGGGCGGTGGCCGAACTCTCCCCCCACGCGGGGGAGAGGGCCGCCATCGCGATCAAGACCACCGACACCGTCCACAAGACCGCCGTCGCCTCCCGCGAGGGCTGGACCGTCGGCGGCATGGCCAAGGGCGCAGGCATGCTCGCCCCGGCCCTGGCCACCATGCTGTGCGTGATCACCACCGACGCCGAGGTCGCCCCGGAGGTCCTGGACCGCGCCCTGCGCGCCGCCACCCGCGTCACCCTCGAGCGGATCGACTCCGACGGCTGCCTGTCCACCAACGACACCGTCCTCCTCCTGGCCTCCGGCGCGTCCGGGGTCGCTCCCGAGGAGAAGGAACTCACCGCGGCCGTCACCGAGGTCTGCGCCGACCTCGCCCGGCAGTTGATCGCCGACGCCGAGGGCGCCTCCAAGGACATCCGCATCGAGATCCGCAACGCCGCCGACGAGGACGACGCGGTGGAGGTGGGCCGTGCCATCGCCCGCAGCAACCTCCTCAAGTGCGCCGTGCACGGCGAGGACCCCAACTGGGGCCGGGTGCTCTCGGCCATCGGCACCACCTCCGCCGCCTTCGAGCCCGACCGGGTGGACGTGGCCATCAACGGTGTGTGGGTCTGCCGGGGTGGGGCGGCCGGAGAGGATCGCGAAGGGGTGGACATGCGTTTCCGCGAGGTGCACATCCTGGTCGACCTCGCCGCCGGCGGTGCCGGGGCCACGGTGTGGACCAACGACCTGACCGCCGACTACGTCCACGAGAACAGCGCCTATTCCTCATGAGCAGCCCATCCACCGGAGCGACCGGGGCCCACGGGGACGCCGCGGAGTCCGCCGGATCCGCCCCCACCCGTCGCCACACCGCCCTGCCCAAGGCCCGCATCCTCATCGAGGCGCTTCCCTGGCTGACCCGCCACCACGGGAGGACCGTCGTCATCAAGTTCGGCGGCAACGCCATGGTCGACGAGGAACTGAAGGCCGCCTTCGCCCAGGACGTGGTCTTCCTGCGGCACGCCGGCCTGCGCCCCGTCGTGGTCCACGGCGGGGGCCCGCAGATCAACGCCCAACTCGACCGGCTCGGCCTCACCTCCGAGTTCCGCGCGGGCCTGCGGGTGACCACCCCGGAGACCATGGAGGTCGTCCGGATGGTGCTCGCCGGGCAGGTGCAGCGCGAACTCGTCGGACTGCTGAACCGTCACGGTCCGCTGGCCGTCGGCATGACCGGTGAGGACGCCCACCTGATGACCGCCACCCGCCGTTGGGCCGAGGTCGACGGGGAGCGGATCGACCTGGGGCGGGTCGGTGACGTCACCGCCATCGACACCGGCGCGGTCACCGCGCTGCTGGACGACGGGCGGATCCCGGTGATCTCCTCCATCGCCCGCAGCACCGAGGACCACCACGTCTACAACGTCAACGCCGACACCGCCGCGGCCGCCCTGGCCGCCGCGCTGGGTGCCGAGACGCTGATGGTCCTCACCGACGTGGAGGGCCTGTACGCCGACTGGCCCCGGAGCGAGGAGGTGATCAGCGAGCTGACCGCCTCGGAACTGGAGCAACTCCTGCCGGGCCTGGCCAGCGGCATGGTCCCCAAGATGGAGGGGTGCCTGCACGCGGTGCGCAACGGCGTGCGCACCGCCCGGGTCATCGACGGGCGGGTCCAGCACTCGATCCTGTTGGAGATCTTCACCGACGAGGGGGTGGGAACGATGGTGGTGCCCGACCCCCCGCCCGGCGCGGGCCGAACCGGCCACACCGGGGACGCCGGGCCCGACGCCCCCACCCACTCCGAACCGGGAGGACGGCCATGAGCCCCGGGCACACCCCCGACGGCACGCGCAACACCGAACTCGTCCGCCGTTGGCGGGCCGCGCTCACCGACAACTACGGCACCCCGCCGCTGCCCCTGGTCTCCGGCGAGGGGGCCCGACTGCGCGACGCCGACGGTCGGGAGTACGTCGACTTCCTCGGCGGGATCGCCGTCTCCTCCCTGGGCACCGGCCACCCGGCCGTGGTCCGCGCGGTGAGCGAGCAGGTGGCCACCCTGGCCCACGCCTCCAACCTGTACGTGGCCGAGCCGCCGGTGGCCCTCGCCGAGCGCCTGCTCGCCCTGGCCGGCCGCGAGGGCCGGGTGTACTTCTGCAACTCCGGCGCCGAGGCCAACGAGGCCGCCTTCAAACTGGCCCGCCTCACCGGCCGGCCGCGGATCGTGGCGGCCGTCGGCGGCTTCCACGGCCGCACCATGGGGGCCCTGGCCCTCACGGGCCAACCGGCCAAGCAGGAGGGCTTCCACCCGCTGCCCGCCGGTGTCGAACACGTGCCCTACGGTGAGGTCGAGGCGCTGCGTGCCGCCGTCACCGAGGAGACCGCCATGGTCATCCTGGAGCCGATCCAGGGGGAGAACGGTGTGGTGGTTCCCCCACGCGGCTATCTGACCGCCGCCCGGCGGATCACCCGGGCGACCGGTGCCCTCCTGGCCGTGGACGAGGTGCAGACCGGGATCGGACGCACCGGCGAGTGGTTCGTCTGCGGCGCGGAGGGAGTGACCCCCGACGTCATCACCCTCGCCAAGGGACTGGGCGCCGGTCTCCCGATCGGGGCGACCATGGTCTTCGGGCCCGCCGCGGACCTGCTGACCCCCGGCCGTCACGGCTCCACCTTCGGTGGCAACCCGGTGGCCTGCGCCGCCGCGCTGGCCGTCCTGGACACCATCGCCTCGACCGACCTGCTCCAGCGGGTCAAGGAGGCCGGTGAACGACTGCGCGGCGGTGTCGAGGCTCTCGGACACCCGCTGGTGGAGGGGGTGCGGGGGGCCGGCCTGTTGCTGGGGATCGTGCTCCGCCACCCGGTGGCGGCGAAGGCACAGGAGCGGGCCCGGGAAGCGGGTTTCCTGATCAACGCGGTGGCCCCGGACGTGATCCGGCTGGCCCCGCCGCTGGTGGTCACCGATGACGAGATCGACGCCCTGACGGCCGCGCTGCCGGCGATCCTGGACGCCGCCGGCGCGGGCGCCGGTGAGGAGGAGGGGACCGGGGGATGAGCGCCACCACACCGGGCAGGCGACGACGATCGGTGCCCCGGCCCCCGCGCGGGGCGGGCTCCCCGCCCGCCGCCCGGCGGCGGACGGGCCCCGGAACGCGGGAGACCCGGGGCATCGGGGGAGGACGGTGACCGTGGATCGCAACGGCGGCCCCGCGGTGCCGCAGACCCGTACGGCGCGTCACCGCAGGATCGTGGACATCCTCAACCGTCAACCGGTTCGCTCCCAGAGCCAGTTGGCGAAGCTGCTGGCGGACGACGGGCTGTCGGTGACCCAGGCCACCCTCAGTCGGGACCTCGATGAACTGGGGGCGGTCAAGCTCCGCAACCCCGCCGGGGAGTTGATCTACGCGGTGCCCAGCGAGGGCGGTTACCGCACGCCGCGGGCCCCGCTGGGGGAGTCGGTCAAGGAGGAGCGCATGGCCCGGCTGGCCGGGGAACTCCTCATCTCGGCCGAGGCATCGGCCAATCTCGTGGTGCTGCGCACCCCACCCGGGGCGGCGCAGTTCCTGGCCTCGGCCATCGACCAGGCGGAACTGCACGAGATCCTGGGCACCATCGCGGGGGACGACACCCTCCTGCTGATCAGCCGTGAGCCGGCCGGCGGGCAGGAACTCGCCGACCACCTGTTGCGCCTGGCGCAGCGCGAGCGGTGACCGGGGCGGCGTCTCTCTCCTCCGAGCGGGGAAGACGCCGCCCCGGACCCCGGCGTGCGGATCGGTTACCGGCTCAGCGGTCGCGACGGCAGGCCAGCCGGGCGAGGGCGGACAGCCTCCGGCCGGCGTCCGGTTCCGGTTCGGCGGCCTCCAGCGCGACCAGGGCGCGGTCCAGTTCCTCGGAGGCCCGCCGCCGCGCCCACTCCCGACCGCCGGCCTCCTCCACCAGCCGGGCCAGCAGGGCCAACTCGCCGGGGGTCTCCTCCGCCGCACCGTCGGTCGTCGGGCCGTAGCGGCGCGCCAGCCGCCGTCCCGCCGGGGTCTCCGACTCCATCGCGGCCACCACCGGCAGGGACTTCTTCCGACAGGCCAGGTCGGCACGGGCCGGTTTGCCGGTCACGGCCGGATCCCCCCAGATCCCCAGGAGATCGTCGGTGAGCTGGAACGCCGTGCCCAGATGGCGGCCGAAGGCCCGCAGGGCCGCGATCCGTTCCGGCTCGGCACCGCCCCACAGGGCGCCCAGGGCGCAGGAGCAGGCGAGCAGTTCGGCGGTCTTGCGCTCGGCCATGGCCAGGCACTCGGCGAGCGTCACGCGCTCACGCTCCTCGAAGGAGATGTCCGCCCGCTCCCCCTCGATGAGCAACTCGGTGGAGCGGGCCAGCCACCGGATCCCGGTGGCGACGTGCGGGGAGTCGTCCTCGGCCAGCACACGGGAGGCCAGCGCCAGCAGCGCGTCCCCGGTCAGCAGCGCGGCGGGTGACCCGAACACGGCCCAGGCGGTGGCCCGGTGGCGTCGGGTGGTGTCCCCGTCGAGGATGTCGTCGTGCAACAGCGAGAAGTTGTGCACGAGCTCCACCGCGACGGCGGGTGCCACCGCGTCGGGCGCGGACCCCCCCACCGCCTCGGCGCATCCCGTGACCAGCGCGGGGCGCAACGCCTTGCCGGTGGGACCGGCGTCGGGACGTCCGGCGGCGTCGGTCCAGCCGAAGTGGTAGGAGGCGATCCCCGCGAGGGGCGCGGGCAGGGTGTTCACCCGGTCGCGCAGGGCGGGTTCGAGCAGGTGGCGGGCGGCCTCCAACGTCTCCCGGGCGGTGGACGGGACGCCCTCCCGGGGCGCCGGGGGCCCGCCGGGCAGGGGAGCGGGTTCGGTGCCGGCGTCGGGGAATCGGTGGGCGGTCGTCATGCTTGGCCTCCTGTCGTCGGCGGCCGCGCGGACGGGGGCCTCGCCCCGCCCGGCGCCCCGGGGTCGGGTGCGGTCGTTCGGTGACCGACGGTCGGGTGGCCCGCCCCGGAGTCGATCGGCACCAGGGTGGGGCGCCGGGGGCGCCCCGGACACCACGCCGGTCCGCGGCCCCGGACCCGCCGGGGGCGCCAGGGGAGGAAGCCGTCCCCTCCGGAACCGTGCCGGCCTGGTCTTTCGTGTCCGAACGCCGACGCCGAGGGCTTTCAACACCTTCAACAACCGGTTCCGCGTGCCGCCCCGGCCGTTCCCCGGGGCGATTCCCGTCCGGCCCCGCCCCGGACCGGGGACTCCCGATCACGAATTGACGAATCATGCAGTGGTCTGCATACTTATTCTCAACAGTGCGCGCATCCCAAGGAGAGAGCCCCGTGACCGAGCGAGTGGTACTCGCCTATTCCGGCGGGTTGGACACCTCCGTCTGCATCGGCTGGATCGCCGAGGCGACCGGAGCCGAGGTCGTCGCCGTGGCCGTCGACGTCGGCCAGGGCGGCGAGGACCTGGAGGCCATCCGCGAGCGGGCCCTGGCCTGCGGCGCGGTCGAGGCGGAGGTCGCCGACGCCCGCGACGAGTTCGCCGAGGGGCACTGCCTCCCCGCCGTTCGGGCCAACGCGCTCTACATGGACCGGTACCCGCTGGTCTCCGCGCTCTCCCGGCCCGTCATCGTCGAGCACCTGGTGGCCGCCGCCCGCCGGCACGGGGCCGGCGTCGTCGCCCACGGCTGCACCGGCAAGGGAAACGACCAGGTCCGCTTCGAGGCGGGCATCGCCTCCCTCGCCCCCGACCTGCGGTGCATCGCCCCGGTCCGGGACTACGCCATGACCCGGGACAAGGCCATCGCCTTCGCGGAGGAGAAGGGCCTGCCGATCGCCACCACCAGGAAGTCCCCGTACTCCATCGACCAGAACGTCTTCGGGCGCGCGGTGGAGACCGGCTTCCTGGAGGACATCTGGAACGGCCCCGTCGAGGACCTCTACGAGTACACCGCCGACCCCGCGACGCCGAGGGAGGCCGACGAGGTCGTCATCACCTTCGACAAGGGCGCCCCCGTGGCCATCGACGGTCGGCCCGTGACGGTCCTGCAGGCCATCCGCGAGCTCAACGAGCGCGCCGGCGCGCAGGGGGTCGGCCGTATCGACATGGTCGAGGACCGACTGGTCGGCATCAAGTCCCGCGAGGTCTACGAGGCCCCCGGTGCGATCGCGCTGATCACCGCCCACCGGGAATTGGAGAGTGTCACCGTCGAGCGGGAACTGGCCCGCTTCAAGCGGGGGGTCGAACAGCGCTGGGCCGAACTGGTCTACGACGGTCTGTGGTTCTCCCCGCTCAAGCGAGCCCTGGACGGCTTCGTGAACGAGACCAACGAGCACGTGTGCGGGGACATCCGGATGACCCTGCACGGTGGGCGCGCGGTCGTCACCGGCCGCCGCTCCGAGCGGTCGCTCTACGACTTCGACCTGGCCACCTACGACACGGGGGACACCTTCGACCAGTCGATGGCCAAGGGGTTCATCGAGATCTTCGGCCTCTCCGGGAAGATCGCGGCCAAGAGGGACCTGGCCCGGTGAGCGCCGCGACCCCCGAACCCGCTGCGGCGCCCGACGTGCGGCTGTGGGGCGGTCGGTTCGCCGACGGCCCGGCGGCGGCGCTGGAGAAGTTGTCCGCCTCCGTCCACTTCGACTGGCGACTGGCCCCCTACGACATCGCCGGTTCCCGGGCCCACGCCCGGGTGCTGCACGCCGCCGGCCTGCTGGACGCCGACGAGTTGGAGCGCATGCTGGCCGGTCTGGACCGACTGGCCGCCGACGTCGCCGACGGTTCCTTCACCGGCACAGTCGCCGACGAGGACGTGCACACCGCCCTGGAACGCGGCCTGCTCGAGCGATTGGGCCCGGAGCTCGGTGGGAAACTGCGCGCCGGCCGCTCGCGCAACGACCAGGTCGCCACGCTGTTCCGGATGTACCTGCGCGACCACGCCCGGATCATCGGCGGTCTGCTCGCCGACCTCCAGGAGGCCCTCATCGGGCTCGCCGAGGCACATCCGGACGCCGCCATGCCCGGCCGCACCCATCTCCAGCACGCCCAGCCGGTGCTCTTCGCCCACCACGTCCTGGCCCACGTGCAGGCCCTGTCCAGGGACGGCGAGCGGCTGCGGCAGTGGGACGAACGCACCGCCGTCTCGCCCTACGGCTCCGGCGCGCTGGCCGGCTCCTCGCTCGGCCTGGACCCCGAGGCGGTCGCCCGCGAACTGGGCTTCGAGCGCGGCTCCTCGGGCAACTCCATCGACGGCACGGCGGCCCGCGACTTCGTCGCCGAGTTCGCCTTCGTCACCGCCATGATCGGGGTCAACCTCTCCCGGATCGCCGAGGAGGTCATCCTGTGGAACACGAAGGAGTTCTCCTTCGTGACCCTGCACGACGCCTTCTCCACCGGCTCCTCGATCATGCCGCAGAAGAAGAACCCGGACATCGCGGAACTGGCACGGGGCAAGTCCGGCCGGCTGATCGGCAACCTCACCGGTCTGCTCGCCACCCTCAAGGCGCTGCCGCTGGCCTACAACCGGGACCTGCAGGAGGACAAGGAGCCGGTCTTCGACTCCTGTGACCAACTGGAGGTGCTGCTGCCGGCCTTCACCGGGATGATGGCCACCCTCACCGTCCACCGGGAACGGATGGCGGAGCTGGCCCCGGCCGGTTTCTCGCTGGCCACCGACATCGCCGAGTGGCTGGTGCGACGCGGGGTGCCGTTCCGGGTCGCCCACGAGGTGGCGGGGGAGTGCGTGAAGGTCTGCGAGGCCGAGGGCATCGAACTCCACGAACTGACCGACGAGCGCTTCGCGGAGATCTCCCCCCACCTCACCCCGGAGGTCCGCTCGGTACTGGACGTGCCCGGTGCCCTCGCGGCACGCTCCGGCCGGGGCGGCACCGCACCCGCGGCCGTCGCCGTGCAGCTGTCCGAGATGAAGTCGGAGCTGGCGGTCCAGCGTGCCTGGGCCGCGGAGGAGCGCCCGACGATCGGCTGAGCCCCGCGCCGGGGCCGGCGACGACCGGCCCGGGCGATCGGTCCGGGTGATCGGCGGGGCGGGGCACCATCCGCACGGATGGCGCCCCGCCCCGCCGACGGTTCCGCGGTACGCCGGGCTTCCCCTCACTCGCCGGGGTAGCGCAGACCGATCCGCTCGCGCACCCGGTCCAGCGTCCGCATCACGGCCAGGCTGCTCTCGTGCGGCACCAGGGGGGACTCCGTCTCCCCGGCCCGCAGGGCACGCATGACCTCGGCGGCCTGGTGGGTGTAGCCGGCTTCCGGGTCCGGGGCCGTGAACCGCTCCGGCTCCCGGCCCGCCCGGTGCAGGGAGAACTCGGAGGGCACGAAGAAGCCGCGGGGGAACTCGATCCGGCCCTTCGTCCCCGTCACCGCCGCCCATGTCGGCGTCTCCGCGGTCAGGGAGCACCCGAGCGTCGCCAACGCGCCGGATCCCCAGCGCAGCAACACGGCGGTGTTCACGTCCACCCCGCCCCGCACATCCGCCGACGCCAGGACCTCATCGGGCTCCCCGAGCACCAGGTGGGCGAAGGAGACCGGGTACACCCCCAGATCCAACAGGGCTCCGCCGGCCAGCGCCGGATCCAGCAGCCGGTGTCCGGGCGGGAAGGGACCGGCGAGCCCGAAGTCGGCCTGGACGGAGCGGATCTCCCCGATCGCCCCGTCGGCGATCAGTGCCCCCATGCGACGCACCAACGGGTGGCAGTAGGTCCACATCGCCTCCATCAGGAAGAGGTCGCGGGACCGGGCCAGCTCCACCAGCCCCCGGGCCTGCGCCTCGGTGACGGTGAAGGGCTTCTCGCACAGCACCGCGCGCCCGGCCTCCAGGCAGGCGGTCGTCGCGTCGGCGTGCGCGGAGTGCGGGGTGGCCACGTAGACCACGTCCACGCCGTCGTCGGCCGCCAGCTCCTTCCAGGAGCCGTGGGCCCGGGCTATGCCGTGCCGCTCCGCGAAGCGGCGGGCCGACTCCGGGTCGCGCGAACCCACGGCCACCACCTCGGCGTCCGGCATCCGGGCCAGGTCCCGGGTGAAACTCTCCGCGATGCCGCCGGTGGCCAGGATCCCCCAGCGGATCGGGGCGGGGGAGAGGGGGGTGCCGGTGGTCTGCATGCG
>NZ_VKHT01000660.1 GCF_014141535.1 Streptomyces alkaliphilus
GGAGTCACGGGAAGCGTTCTGCTGCATTTCCAGCGCGCTGGTGGCCACCCCACCGGCATTGGCCGCCTTCCCCGGAGCGAAGAGCACCCCGGCTTCCCTGAGCAGTTCGACAGCCCCAGGAGTGGTCCGGCCCTGATGAATCGGGTGTTCGGCCTTCTGCGCGAACTCGGGGCCCAGGAAATCGTCACCGAAGTGGACGAAAGCAACTTCGCATCCAACGCGCTGGTGGCCACGTTCGACGCTCACCGGATCGGCGGCACCCTCGAACTGTTGCGCCTCGCACACCTCTGAGTGCCCACACCGCCCCCGGAGAGGCCGGGTGACCGGCCCCGTGGCTGCCCCCTCGATCTCACGGGGGGGGACCGGGTAGTTCGGGCGGGGGCCCCGGATGTCCCCGGGCGGGAAGGAGACGGGGGAATCGGCATCCGCATCTCGCTCCCCCACGGGAGCAGGGTTCGGATCATGAGTGCCCGGGGCGACTCGGAGGCGGGGCGTGTGGGATCGAGGAAGGAGGTGCCGGCCCACCCGGGGTCATGGGTCCACCCGGCCGGTGAGGGGTCGAACGCCCTTGTCGCATTGGAAGTTCCGGAACTCCCGGTACTGGACTCGGCTCGATCGTGGCTCTTAGGCTCCCATCGGGTTCGAGAGCGCTCCCGGCCTTCGCTGTTCCACCCCCACCGAGGGAACAAGAGAAGGGCACCACCCCATGTCTCCTACCATGTCCCGCAGCAGGCTCGGCCGACGCGTTGTCGGTGCCGGCCTCTGCTCTCTTTTCCTCGCAGCCGGCCTGACCGGCGTTTCCTCCCCCTTCGCCGTCGCGGCGGAGGAAGAGGTCGCGTCCCCCGGGCTGATTGTGGCGATGCAGAATGATCTCGGCCTCACGGAGGATCAGGCTCTCGCGCGTTTGGCACGGGAGGCCGAGGCCGGCGAACTCGTCCCGCTCGCCGAGGATGCGGCCGGTGACGCTTTCGCCGGTAGTTGGTTCGACCCCGACTCCGGGGAACTCGTGGTCGCGGTTACCGAGGAGAGTGCCGTCACAGCGGTCGAGGAGACGGGCGCGGCCACCGAACGCGTCACCCGTACGGTGGCCGAACTCAACGCGGTGAAGAGCGAGATCGACACGATGGGCGACCGGGTTCCCGTGGGGGTCGCCGGTTGGGGCGTGGACGTGCGGGCCAACGAGGTCGTCGTCCATGTCGTCCGGGAGAACGCGGACGATCCCGCGGTCCGGAAGTTTTTGGCCGAGGCCGGGAGCGCCGGACCGGTCGGTGTCGAGATGCTCGAGGAACCGATCACGACCCATGCGGCCGGTGTCGTCGGGGGTGACCCGTTTTACGTCGGCAACGCGCGCTGCTCGATCGGCTTCTCGGTGCACGGCGGCTTCGTCACCGCGGGGCACTGCGGTGCCACCGGATCGGCGGTACGCGGCTGGGACAACACCCACATCGGCCATGTCCGGGGACGGGTGTGGCCCGGCAGCGACATGGCGTGGGTGGATGTCGGCAGTGGTTGGTGGACCGTGCCGGTGGTTCTGGGTTGGGGCACCGTACCGGACCGGTTGGTGCGTGGCTCCTCCCCCGTCCCGGTGGGCTCCTCGATCTGCCGTTCCGGCTCCACCACGGGCTGGCGCTGCGGCACCCTGACGGCCGTGAACCAGACGGTGCAGTACTCCAGCGGTGAGGTGGCCCACGGCATGTCGTTCACCTCGGCCTGCAGTGCTCCGGGGGATTCGGGTGGATCTGTCATCGCCGGTGACCAGGCCCAGGGTGTGCACTCCGGTGGCAGCGGCAGCTGCGGCAGCTCCTCCATGACCGTTTTCAACCCGATCAATCCGATTCTTCAGCGCTACGGGTTGACCCTGCACACCACGTGATCGATGGCCCGGTCGGGCTCTTGTGTCCGGGGTACCCCGGACACAAGAGCCCGACCGGAGTGGACAGCCGCCTCCCGGCAGGGGTTCCGCGCAGCACCGGTGCTGCGCGGAACGGCTGCGTGTCGGTCGGGTGACTGGGTGGGAGCCGATGGTTGTGGCCGGGGCGGGCATTCGACCGTTCCATTGCTTCTCGCGCTTCCGGCCGTGTGGCGGGGTCGTCCCGGTGTCCGTGCCTCTCCGGGCCGTATCCCCTGTGAGGGTCGACTCTCCGCCCTCCGTCGGTACTTCCGTCGTCCCGATGGTCCCTTGGTCGGGCTTTCCCACGGCGTGGGGTGAGGAGGCCCTCGACCGTGCCGGGGCCCGGGCGTGAAAGTATGTAGCCGGCTCCAGTGGTGTTCGCGACGGGACGCTCCCCCACCGCGACGGAACGGAACGAGAAGCATGGTCGGTGAGGACGGCATCCGGATGAGGGTCGAACATCGGGAGGCGGGGGTCGCGGTGGTCACTCTCGCCGGTGAGATCGACACCTGGAATCTCCCCACCCTGCGGGAGAGTCTGGGTCTTCTCCCGGATGACGGGGTTCATCACCTGGTCCTGGACCTGTCCGGGGTGGAGTTCCTGGAGTCCGGTGGTCTGAGCGTGATGATCGAGTTGTACCGGCGCCTGCACCGGAAAGGCGGGTCCCTGAGACTGGCCGCCGTGCCGGAATGGCTGCGCCAGGTGTTGGAGACCACCGGCCTGGAGCAGATTCTCCCTGCTCACTTTGATGTTCCCGCCGCGCTGGCAGCCGTGCCCACGAACCCGTCGTCCGCTTGAGCCCTCCTGTCCGGGGGTGGCCGCCGGGAGGGGCCCGACGATGCCCCCGGGCGTGATCGGCGCACCGGCCGGTCTTCGGGTGAAGACCGGCCGGTGGGCCCGGAGGGATCCGCTCCGGACGGGGAGGACGACGGGAACGGTCGATCAGGCGGGGGCCTTCGCGCACTCCGGGTGCCCCCAGGTTTTCCCAACCCGGGTGATGGTGTCGCCCTTGGCGTAGGGACGGGAGCAGGGGCAGGTCCCGGGGAATCGGGCGGCCAGGGTGCGGGGGCTCCGGAGGGGGC
>NZ_VKHT01000661.1 GCF_014141535.1 Streptomyces alkaliphilus
GGACCGGCCCGGTCCCGCCCCGGGGCATCGGTTCCCGCCTCGCCGCCGGCCTGGACGAGCGACTGAACCGCGCGGGGCTGCGCACCCCCTTCGAGCGGGACCGCCCGGCGGCGGCGGCCGTCGCGGTTCTCTCCGTCGGCCTGCTCCTGCTCACCCTCCTGTTTCTCGCGCGGATGGAGGGCATCCGGATCCCGCAGCCCGCCACGGTGGCCCTGATCCTGCTCGTCGGCGCGCAGTCGGCGGTGCTGTGCGTGCGCCGTCGGAACCCGGTCGCGTGCCTGGTGACCGTCGCGGTCCTCCAACTCGCGATCCTCCCCTTCTTCCCTCCGGGGGTGAACTTCCAGGGGCTCGCGCCCTTCGTGGCCGCCTACACCTTCGGCACCCTCCTGCCCATCCGGTACCCGGCCCGGGTCCTGGCGGTCGTGGTCGTCTTCCACGGCCTGCTGGGCGCCGTGGTCCCCGGGGCGCTCGCGGCCTCGGCCGCAGCGGTGGACCCCGGGTTCCCGGTCGGTGTCGGGGACGCCCCGATGCTGCGCCTCCTCGAAGCGACGGTCTGGGCCGTGCTGGTCTACGGCGGCTCCGCGCTCGTCGGGGTCCATGTCGGAACCCGCCGCCGGTACCTCACGCTCCTGCGGATCCGAGCTGAGGAGGCGATCCGTGCCCAGCGGGAACGCGCCGAACACGCCATCCGGACCGAACGGACCAACATGGCGCGCGAGTTGCACGACATCGCCGCCCACCACCTGTCCGGAATGGTTGTCCAGGCAGGGGCCGTGGAACGACTCATCGGCCGGGACGACCACGCCGCCCGCGAGGCGACCGCCTGGATCCGCGTCCGGGGCCGGGAAACCCTCGACGGCCTGCGCCTGATCGCCCGAACCCTGCGCGACCCCGGGTGGGACGCGGACCGGTCGGACCCGGGGGAGGGGGACCGGGACGGGCCGGTGCCGCTCGGGGCGCCGATGCCGGGGGTCGCCGCCCTCGACACCCTGGTGCGCGCGGAACGGGAGCTGGGCACCACGGTCGAACTCGTCCGGGAGGGCGAGCCGTACGCACTGCCGCCGGTCGCCGATGTCACCGTCCACGCGGTGGCCCGGGAGGCGCTGTCGAACGCCCGCGATCACGCCGCCGGCGCCCCGGTGCGGATCCTCCTGTGCCACGAGGCCGGCCGGGTCGTCCTGGAGGTGGACAACGGTCCGGGACGGGGGACGGGAAAGGACACCACGGCCGCGAAGGGCTCCGCCCACCGGGGGATGGGACTGCTCGGGATGGGGGAGCGGGCCCAACTCGTCAACGGCCGACTGTCGGCCGGGCCGACCCCCTCGGGCGGATGGCGCGTCCGGCTGGAGGTCCCGGTGGACCGCGAGCGGGTCCCGGCCGGCGACACCCCGACCGGCGCGGCGCGGCACACGGACGATGGCGCGGAGAGGAACGAACGGTGATCAGGGTGCTCCTGGTGGACGACCAGGCCATGGTGAGGGCGGGCTTCCGCGTCATCCTCGGCACGGCCGAGGACATCGAGGTGGTCGGGGAGTGCGCCGACGGCCCCCGGGCCGTGGAACTCGCCGAACGCCTGAAGCCCGACGTCATCTGCATGGACGTGCGGATGCCCGGCGGTGACGGCCTGTCCGCCACCCGCGAGATCCTCTCCCGCGCCGTGGAGGACCCGCCCAAGGTTCTCGTCGTCACCACCTTCGACCTGGACGAGTACGTCTTCGGCGCGCTGGAGGCCGGTGTCGCCGGGTTCGTCCTGAAGGACACCGACCCCGATGAACTGGTCGACGCCGTGCGTCGGGTCGCCCGGGGCCAGGGGCTGGTGGACCGGGCGGTGACCCGACGCGTCATGGACGAGTTCGCCCGCCGCACACCCGCCGACCGACCGGCACCGGAGGCCGCCGAACTGCTCACGGACCGGGAGACCGAGATCGTCCGCCTACTCGCCCGGGGCATGTCGAACGCCGAGATCGGGCGGGAACTGTTCATCGAGACCAGCACCGTCAAGTCCCACCTGGGCCGGGCGATGACCAAGATCGGGGCCCGGGACCGCCTCCAGACCGTCGTATGGGCGTACCGCAACGGCGTGGCCCGCCCGTAGACGCCGGGGGCGGGGCGCGGAGGCGGGGGCGAGATGAGCCGGCGAGTCAGTCGTCCTCGTCGTCCTCCGAGCTTCCCCAGCCCAGGGAGAGGAGCCAGGGGGAGAAGAGACAGTAGGCCACCAACAGGCCGGGGAAGATCCACGCCAGGGGGGCGGTGAGGAACTCCCCGAAGGCGGCACCCGGCGGGTACCCGGCGGCGAGGGCGGCCAAGGCCACCATCGCGCCCACCAGCACCAATTCGCGCACCAGGTACCGCAGCCGGGCAGGGAGCCCGGACGGACGGAGACCGGCGTCCTCCCGGATCACCACCGGGAGGAAGGCCGGAGAGAACAGGAAATAGAGGGAGAGGGCCGTACAGACGACCAGGACGTACGGGCTCAGGAAGACATCGCTCCACCCCATCCCCGGCTCGTGTCGCAGCCCGGGATCCCCTGCCGTTCCTCCCAGGCGAAGCCTGCGGCGATCACCGCGTGAAAACCCCACACCAACCAGACCAACTCCAGGCGGTTGGCCCACCGCGTTCCTTTCCGTACTCTCCGCACGGCGCCCCCTCCCGGACCGGTGACGGCCCGGACTCACCCGATGCCGGTCTCCTGCCGGACCCGCTGCCGCCCCCGGCGCAGGTTCCGGACCAACGTGCACGTGCTGAGCGGGAACAGCGCCACTCCCGCCCCCACCCACACGCCCGCCCCATCGGCGCGGTACTCGCGCACGGCACCGAAGAGGAGAAGAGCTGTGATGAGAACTCCGAGGATGGACATCACGGCGGAGATCCGGGCTTCGGTACGGTCGTTCTCCCGCACATCATCCTTCGTCACGGCGCCCGGGGAATGAAGCCGTTCGGTGTCGATCAACCGAACAACGGGAAACGAT
>NZ_VKHT01000662.1 GCF_014141535.1 Streptomyces alkaliphilus
GGGGACGAGCCGCGCACCGCCGATCCGGGGGCGGGCACCGCCTCGGAGTCGGCGGCACCGCACAGCTCACCGGCGGCGGACGGCGCGGCCGGCTCGACCGGCACCGACGGGGGGTTCCCCGACGGACCGTCGGAGAAGCCGACCACCGGGGTCGCGGACCCCCCGGGGGCCCCCGACGCCCTGCCGGGCTCGGGTGACCCCACGGCCGAGGCGTACCAGCGGGTCCGTCCCGGTGACTGTCTGTCGAACCACAAGACCGGCGAGGAGTGGAACAGCCATCTGCCCGCCACCGTGGCCTGCGCCTCGGACGCCGCCTTCCTGCGGGTGACCGGGGTCACCGATCGGGCGGACTCCTGCCCCTCCGGTTCCGGCCGGGGCGACTGGCACCACACCTCGACGCAGGGCGGGGTCACCGTGCTGTGCCTGCAACGGGAGTTCCGGCCCGGGCAGTGCTTCCCCGCCCGGTCGACCGACGGCGCGGCCGGGCCCGGCCGCGCCATCCCGGAGGCCGATCTGCACGTCTGGTTGGACTGCGGCTCCGAGCGGCTGCCCGACCCGTACAACACGGTGTTGGTGATCAGCGACGTGCTCCCCGCGCCGGACCGGGTGCCGGCGGCGGTCTGCTCGCGCGGCCCCGGCGACCGGGGGCACTACTGGTACTGGGTGCTCAACGGCGACACCGAGCTGGTGTGCGCCACCCGGCCCGCCCGCTGACCGGGCGAGCCCGTCCGCGGCCCCGTGCGGAACGGCCCGGACGACCCCCGCCCGGGCGGGGGTCCCGGCGGCCGGGAGCGGGGCTCAGGTGCTGATGTTGCGGGTGGTGGAGTCGCGCTTGGCCGCGGCCTTCTCCCCGACCACCACGAGGGCGGCGATGACGACGAACGCGGCGATCGGCGCGATCACGAACAGACCGAGGGTCTCGAAGACACTCAGACCCTCACCGGGTTGATCCCCGTCGTCCCGGTACAGGGCGTGGGCGGCGGGGGACGTCATGAGCAGCATCAGCACCGAGCCGAGCGTGACGGCTCCGGCCCGGGCGGCGCGCTTCTTGTTCTCGTTGGCCACGGCCCCAAGGTAACGAACCGCCCGGGCCGGTGCTCGACCGGGGTGGCCCCGGCGCGTCCCCGGGGCCCCGGCCGGGACCATCCGTCGAACGGACGAGCGGCGCCGCCGGGTCGTTCCCGGCCGGCGCTCAGGTGGTCCGGGAGGCGTCGCCGGCCTTCGGGGCCGCGGGGCCCTTCGGGCCCGCCGGGCTCCCGGGGGCGCGCGCCATCTCCGTCCGCACCGCCTCCAGCAGGGCCATCGCCCGAGCCGATCCGGTCAGACGTTCCAGGGTGACCGGGCGGCCGTCGGCGTCCGCGACGGGCAACCGCCAGTTGGGGTACTCCCGCCAGGTACCGGGAACGTTCTGGGAGCGGCGGTCGCCCACCGCGTCGGGCAGCCAGATCCCGAGCAGCCGGGCCGGCGTACGGGCCAGGAAGCGGTAGGCGGCGGCGATCTGCTGCTCCTCCCCCGCCCCCGGCCGCAACAGGCCCATGCGGCGGAAGAGGTCCAGCCAGTCCTCGATCTCCCGCCGGGCGTCGGCCCGGGCGGCCTCCAGCAGCTCCGCGCGCCGGCGCTCCCCGGCGTCCGCGGCCCGCGCGGCGTCCCCGGTCGCGGGGTCGGTCCCGGGGCCGTCCGCGTCCGGGACGGGGGCGTCGTTCCCGCCCAGCAGGCCCAGACGGGCCCGCAGCTCCACGTCCTCCCCGGTGAGCCGCGCCGCGGTGGGCGGCAGGTCGTGGGTGGTGACGGTGGCCAGGCAACCGGACCGCCATTCCCCCGGTCGCAGGATCGGCACCGTGCCGTTCCCGTCGGTCCTCTCCCAGTCCCGCTCGAACCACAGGACGGAGGTGCCCAGCACGGAGCGCCCCGCCAGTTCCTCCCGGACCCCGGGCGCGACCGTCCCCAGGTCCTCCCCGACGACGACCGCCCCGGCCCGGTGGGCGGCCAGGGCGAGCGTGCCGAGCATGGCGGAGGCGTCGTGGGAGACGTAGGTGCCCTCGCGCGGTGGGCGTCCGGCGGGGATCCACCACAGCCGGAAGTGGCTCATCACATGGTCGATGCGCAGCCCGCCGGCGTGCCGGAGCACAGAGGTCAGGAGGTCCCGGTAGGGGGCGTAGCCTGCCTCGGCGAGGGCGTCGGGCCGCCACGGCGGCAATCCCCAGTCCTGGCCGTCGGCGCTGAAGGCGTCCGGGGGCGCACCGGTGGACATGTCCCCGGCCAGCACGTGCTGCTGGGCCCAGCTCTCCGAGCCGCGCGGGTGCACGCCGAGCGCGAGGTCGTGGATCAGTCCGATGTCCATCCCCGCCTCGCGGGCGGTCCGCTGGGCCGCCGCGAGCTGTTCGTCCACCAGCCAGGCGAGCCGGCAGTGGAAGTCGATCCGATTCAGGTGCTCGGCGCGGGCGCGCGCGGTGCGGGTGGAGCGAGGGTCGCGCAGCCCCTCCGGCCAGGTGGTCCAATCCGGGCCGTACAGCTCGCCCAGTGCGCACCAGGTGGCGTGGTCCTCCAGGGCGCGGCCGTGCTCGGCGAGGAAGGCGCAGTAGGCGGCGTGCCGGCCCGGTCCCAGCGGGACCCGCAGCACCGATTCCAATGCCTCCTGCTTGAGCCGCCACACCTCGTCGCGGTCCACCGGGGCGCCGCGCTCCAGGACCGCCTCGCGCAGGAGCGCGGCGCGGGCCAGGAGGGCATCGACGCGGTGCCGGTCCTCCCCGGTCAGCAGCGCGTACTCGGGCACCGCCTCCACCCGCAGGTGGACGGGGTCGGCGAACCGACGGGTGGCGGGACGGTAGGGGGAGGGGTCGGTGCTCTCCCCGGAGATGCCGGGGACGGCGGCGTGCAGCGGGTTGAGCTGGATGAATCCGGCACCGGCCGTCCGACCGGCCCAGCCCGCGAGCTGGGTCAGGTCGGCGAGGTCCCCCATGCCCCAGGAG
>NZ_VKHT01000663.1 GCF_014141535.1 Streptomyces alkaliphilus
GCGCCGCCCCCGGCCCCCGGGCCGGACGGCGCCCCGGGCGCGGGCGGGGAACCGGGGCGCAGCACCCTGCTGCTCACCGGCAAGGCCCCGCACGAGCCCGCCTCCTGGAAGCGGTACCGGGGCGGCGGCACCGGCCGGTTGTGGCTGGACGGCAGGCGGCTGCTGCCGATACCCCACGGCAGTGGCCACCTGGACTGCCCGATGCTGGTCGGCGACCGGATCGCCTTCCTCTCCGACCACGAGGGCGTGGGGAATCTCTACTCCTGCCGCCCCGACGGCTCGCAGCTGTGGCGGCACACCGACCACGACGCCTTCTACGCCCGGCACGCCTCCACCGACGGGCGCCGGGTGATCTACCACTGCGGTGGTGAGCTGTGGTTGGTGCCGGAGCTGACCCCGGACAGCCGTCCGCTGCGGCTTCGGCTGCGGCTCGGCGGGCCGCGCGCCGGCCGCCGTCCGCGCCAGGTGCGCACGGCGGGCGCCATCGACGCCCTGGCCGTGGACACCACGGGGCGCGCCTCGGCGGTGTGCGTGCGCGGCGCGTTGCACTGGCTGACCCATCGCGACGGCCCGGCGCGGGTGATCTCCGCGACGCCCGGCGCCCGGGTGCGGATGCCGGTCGTGCTCGGCGACACCGGGCGGATCGTCCGGGTGACCGACGCCCCCGGGGAGGACGCGCTGGAGGTATCCGCGCTGCCCCGGGCGGGCGGGGACCGGCCCCCGATCCGGCTGGCGACGGGGCGGCTGGGCCGGGTCCGGGAGCTGGTGGCCGCCCCGGACGGCCGCTCGGTGGCGGTGGCCTCCCACGACGGGCGGCTGTTGCTGGTGACCGTCCCCGACGAGCCGGAACCGGAGCCCGGGCCCGGTGGATCCGGGGGCGAGGGGGCGGACCCGGGCCCCGACGCCGTCACCGATGTCGTTGTCCCGGGCCTCGCCCCCGCCGGCACGGGCAACGCGGGGGACACGGGGGGAGGATCCGAGCCGGCCGACGCGTCCGACGTCCGTGCCCCGGACCCCCGGGGCGGAGCGGCCGGCACCGACGGACCGCCCGAGGCGGACGGTGGGCCCGGCGCGGACCGCACCCCGGCGGGGAAGCCCGGCGCGGACGACTCGGGGAACGCTCCGGGCGCGGAGGGCGCGCCCGCCGACCCGGACGGCACGCGGACCCCCGCCGGGGCGTCCCTCCCGGGCGGGGCGGGCGGCGCGGAAGACGGCGGTGAGGTGCCGGGGGTCGAGGTGTCGGAGCTGATCCGCTCGGTCAACGGCCCCGTCCGTGACCTCGCCTTCTCCCCCGACTCCGGCCACCTGGCCTGGGCCCACCCCGGCGTGGGGCGCTCCCTGAGCCGGATCAAGATCGCCCGGCTCTCCCCCGGGGACCGGACGATCCTGGATGTCACCGACGGCCGGTTCGAGGACGAGGAGCCGGTCTTCACCCGGGACGGCCGCTACCTGGCCTTCCTCTCCTGGCGTGGCTTCGACCCGGTCTACGACGTGCACACCGGGGACCTGTCCTTCCCGCTGGGCTGCCGCCCCTATCTGGTGCCGCTGTCCTCCGCGACGCCCTCGCCGTTCGCCCTCACCCCCGAGGGGCGCCCGGCGGCCGGCGGTCTGGACCCGGCCGACGCGGAGGTCGGCGGCGAGGAGGGCGCGGTGTCGGTGGAGGCGGAGGGGTTGGCCTCCCGGGTGACGCCGTTCCCGGTGAAGGCGTCCAAGTACTCCTCGCTGCGGCCGGTCGCCGGCGGCGGCCTGGTCTGGCTGCGGTGGCCGATCTCCGGCGCGCTGGGCGAGACCTTCGCCGACCCCAACCGCACCTCGGGGAAACCGACCCTGGTGCACTTCGATCCCGCCCGGGGGCGCAGCACCGACCTGACCGCCGAGGTGGACTGGTTCGAGGTCAGCGGCGACGGCACCCGGCTGGTGGTGTGCGAGGACGAGGAGTTGCGGGCGGTCCCCGCGACCGAGCTCGCGGACGCGGACTCCACCGTCTGGATGGACGTGCGGCGGATCGTGCAGTGGACCGACCCGCCGGCGGAGTGGCGGCAGGCGTTCGACGAGGCCGGTCGGCTGGTCCGGGAGCTGTTCTGGGAGCCGGGCATGTGCGGGATCGACTGGCCCGTCGAGCTGAAGCGGTACCGGCCGCTGCTGGACCGGGTCGCCACCCCGGACGAGTTCGCCGACGTGCTGCGGGAGACGCTGGGCGAGCTGGGCACCTCGCACGCGTACGTGACCGCCGCGCGTCCCGACGAGGGCCCCGTCCACTACCGGCGGCCCCAGGGCCTGCTGGGCGTCGACATCGAGGCGGACGGGACCGGTGGGTGGCGGGTGGCCCGGGTCCTGCCGGGTGACTCCTCCGACTCGCGGGCGCGGTCGCCGCTGGCGGGCACCGGCGTGCGGGAGGGGTCGGTGCTGGCCCGGGTGAACGGCAGGCCGGTGGACCCGGTGACCGGCCCGTGGCCGCTGCTGGCCGGGACGGGGGGCACGACCGTCGAGCTGTCCTTCCTCGACCCGGGCACCGTGACCGGTGCCGATCCGGACACGCGCCCGGGCCGGTACCGGCGGGTGGCGGTGGTGCCGCTGCTGGACGACCGGCCGTTGCGGTACCAGGACTGGGTGGCGCGGCGCCGGCGGGTGGTGCACGAGCTGAGCGGGGGGCGCTGCGGCTACGTCCACATCCCCGACATGGGGGGTTCGGGATGGGCGCAGTTCACCCGGGACCTGCGGATGGAGTTCTCCCGACAGGCACTGGTGGTGGACGTGCGGGGCAACGCCGGCGGGCACATCAGCGAGCTGGTGGTGGAGAAACTCACCCGAACGGTCCTGGGCTGGGACCTGACCCGGAACGCCCAGCCGGTGAGCTACCCCTCGGACGCGCCGCGCGGCCCGATGGTGGCGCTCGCCAACGAGGCCACCTCCTCGGACGGCGACATGATCACCGCCGCCTTCCGGCTGCTGGGGCTGGGGC
>NZ_VKHT01000664.1 GCF_014141535.1 Streptomyces alkaliphilus
GGGGTGGTTCATCCCCTCGCGGTGGGATCCGGCCCGCCTCTCCCCGCTTCCCGTGGTCCGTACAGTTCCCGGTGGGAGGGGAAGACCCCGCCCGGCGTGCGCACCGACTCCGCCGCCAGGACGCCCCGTACCACCGCCCGGCACAGCACGTCCGCCCCCGCCGCCAGCACGGCGTTCGTCTCCGCCAGCCGGGCCGCCCCGTCCTTCGGCAGCGGGCACGCCCCGGTGGCCAGGCCGAAGACCGTGTCGCCGTCGCTGAGCAGGTGCACCGGACGGATGGCGCGGGCCAGCCCGTCGTGCGCGGTCGTCGCCAGCCTCCGTGCCCTGGCGGGGTCCAGGGCGGCATCCGTCGCCACCACCGCCAGCGTCGTGTTCAACGGCGCGGCCAGGGTGTTGGGCGTGAGCCGCTCGGTCTCCCGGCCGGCCTCCTCCACGGCACGGAGAGCGGCGGCGTGCACCCGGGCCGGGGGCACCCTGTGCGGTTCGGCCCACAGAGCCCCGGTCCCGGGGTCCACCACCGGGCCCGAGGGGTTGACCGCCACCAGCGCCGCCACGGTGATCCCGGAGGGCAGTCGGGTGGAGGCGGTGCCCACGCCGCCCTTCAACCCACCGGCCACCGCTCCCGCTCCGGCTCCGACATTGCCCTCGGCCGGTGTCCCGCCCGCGAGCGCGGCCCGGGCCGCCTCCCGGCCGAGCGCGGCGTCCGGACGGGCCGTCCACCTCCCGCCGCGCCCGAGGTCGAACAGAACGGCCGCGGGGACCACCGGCACCACCTGATGGGGGGCGGGGCCCACCGGATAGCCCCGTTCCCGCTCCGCCAGCCACGAGACGACACCGTCGGCGGCCGCCAACCCGAAGGCGCTGCCGCCGGAGAGCACGACCGCGTGGACCCGTTCCACCAGGTTTCCCGGAGTCAGGGCGTCGGTCTCCCTGGTGCCGGGCCCACCGCCGCGCACGTCCACGCCGGCCACCACCCCCTCCGGCGGAGCGAGGACCACCGTCGTGCCGCTCAGCCACCCGTCGTCCAACCGGTGGGCGTGTCCCACCAGGAGCCCCTCCACGTCCGTCAACGATCCCTCCGGGCCCGCTTCCCCGCCGGCCCCCGGCTCCGACGCCGGCGGGTTCCCGCGCGTGTGTGGTGTACCGGACCGTGTATCCCGCTCTGTTTCCCGCATGGGGGACGCATACCACGCGGGTCGGCGCGGGGCCGGGGAGGCCGGACGGCGATCCGTCCCCGGACAGGGGCGTTTATCGGACGTCAATCGTTGTGCGGCACGCTTCGAACATGTCTGGAGAACACCATGGGGGGTCGGGCCCGGAGGATCCGGGGCCGACGGATGTGCTGAACCACGCGGAACTGCTGGACCGGTGGGAACGTGCCGCCCGGGCGCTGTCCGGGCTCGGTGTGCGGGCCGGGTCGCGGGTCGCGGTCCTCCTGCCGATGGGGCTGGAATCGGTCGTTGTCACCCTGGCCTGTGTCAGCCTCCAGGCCGTGCGGGTCTCCCTGGCGGCGGATGAGCCACCCGCCCGGCTGGCGCACCGGCTGCGGACCTCCGGCGCGATGGTGGTCGTCACTCCCGACGCCCTCGCGGGAGACGGCCGGCCGGTGGCGGTCAAGGCGTCGCTGGAGCGTGCCCTGGGCGGTTGCCCCGGGGTGCGCGGTGTGGTGGTGGTGCACCACCACCCCCGGCCGGTGCCCTGGACCCCGGGCAGGGACCACTGGTGGCATGAGCTCACGGACCGGGAGGCGGGCCACTCGCGGCCGTACCCTGGGGACATGACCTCCTTTCCGTCCGGCGGGGACCTTGATGGTGGACCTCCCGGCCCCGGTGGGCCCGATCCCCTCGCGACTCCGCCCGCCCGTCGCGTGCCCCTGATCTTCGACGACCCCCTGAGCGGCGCCGCGCCCGACGACACCGACCTCGGGTGGGGCGAGCGGCCCGCGGGCATCGGCGGCGGGGACGATCTCGCGCGCTTCCTCGACGAGAAGCCCCCGCACCACCTCTGACCGGGCCCCGGCGCCCCCGGACATGACCGCCCGTGCCGGGGCGGCGGACGACGGACCCCGCCCCCTCCGGGGCCCCGCGTCCCGTGAGCCGTCCGGCCGCCTCAGTCGCCGAGCCGTTTCCCGGTTCCGGGGGAGTCACCGCCGTCGGGACCGCTCCCGCCGTCCGGGGCGGGGGAGCGCTGGGCCCCGATTGCGACGGTGCCGTTCTCCGCCGCCCTGCGCTGCGCGATCAACTCGTCGCGGATCTCGACGAGGAGGTCCAGCTCCGTCTTCGGGGGCGCGGCGGTGTCCTTCGGCCTGCGCGCCTCCATCCGGGCCTTGTACCGGGTGAGCGGCATGATCATGAGGAAGTAGACGACGGCGGCGGTGATGAGGAAGGTGAGACCGGCGCTCACCACCGTTCCCCAGCGGATCGGGATGCCGGAGACGATCTCGCCCGCCGCGTTGGTCTCGCAGGGGCCCTTGAGGCAGGACTGGTACAGGTCCAGATCCTGTGTCCCGAACGCGCCGACCACCGGGTTGATGACGCCCTCCACCACCGAGTTCACGATGTTGGTGAAGGCGGCTCCGATGACCACGGCCACGGCCAGTTCGACCACGTTGCCGCGCATCAGGAACTCCTTGAAGCCCCCGAGGACGCTCTGCTGCTCCTTGCTCAACGCACTGCCTTTCCGTCTCCGATGACGTTCCGGTGCCCACCCGCGGCGGGAGGGGGGATGTCATCGGCTCACCAGCGGGGGTCGGGCGCCGCAGGCGCCCCGACCCGGCCGGAACCCTCTCGATCCCGGCGCCCGCCACAGTGTCCCCGGTGCGGGATGTGGGGGCCATCCCCTTCCCCGTCCACCGGTGTTCCCCGGTGGTGAGCCGGCCCGGGCCGCGCCGGTACCGGTGCCCGGTCGGACGGGGTTCCGCTCCCGGTGCCCGGCCGGGGGGTGTCGGGCGGGAG
>NZ_VKHT01000665.1 GCF_014141535.1 Streptomyces alkaliphilus
GGCCCGACCGGGTCGGGGGAAGCCGCGGGATCGGTGCCGTGGAGTTCCAGGTCCAGGAGCAGTTCACCGGCACCGACGGGCTCGGGGTCCGCCGGGGGGAAGAGTTCGCGCGCCAGGCGGGTGCCGGGTCGGGAGAGGAGATCGCCCAGGGCTCCGCTCTCGGTGATCCGCCCGTTCTCCATCAGGGCCACCGAGTCGCACACCTCCCTGACCACCTCCATCTCGTGCGTGATGAGCAGCACGGTCAGTCCCAGGGAGCGGTTCAGATCGCGGATCAACCGCAGCACCGAGCGGGTGGTCTCCGGATCGAGCGCCGAGGTCGCCTCGTCGGAGAGCAGGACCTTCGGCCGGCCGGCCAGGGCCCGGGCGATGCCCACGCGCTGCTTCTGTCCGCCCGACAGTCGGGCCGGACGGTCCCCGGCCCGGTCGGCGAGGCCGACCGTGTCCAGCAGGTCCATGGCCCGCCGGGCCCGTTCCCGGCGGGTGAGGCCGGGCAGTTGTTCCAACGGCAGCTCCACGTTGCCCCGCACGGTGCGCGAGGACAGCAGGTTGAAGTGCTGGAAGACCATGCCGATGCGGGTACGGGCCGCCCGCAGCTCCCGTCCGGCGCGGGGGCCGCGCCCGGCCAGGGCGGTGAGGTCGGTGCCGTCCACCGTCACGATGCCCGAGGTGGGACGCTCCAGGAGGTTGACGCAACGGACGAGGGAGGATTTCCCCGCCCCGCTGGGGCCGATGACGCCGAAGACCTCGCCGGGTCGGACGTGCAGGTCGACGCCGTTCAGGGCGGTCACCTCACGGCCGCGGGTGCGGTGGACCTTGGTCAGGTCGGTGGTGGTGATCACAGGGTTTCCGTGTGCTCCGTGGTCCGGTGGTGCTCTCGGGGACCGCGCCGGCGCGCACGGGGGAACCGGTCGCGGGGACCGGTGGAACCGAGGCGGGCGCGGGTGACCCCGGGAAGCGCGGACGACGGCACGTGGGGCGGTGTCGCGGTGGAGCCGTCAACGGTGACGGCGAACGCCTTCCCGGGGCGGGGGCTCGCTTCGGGGCGCGAGCGGACGCGGTGCGGGGGCCCTCAGGGGGCACACATTCGGCACCGACGGTGGACCGATACGGTCCGCCCCGGGACACCACGGACACGAGCACCGGACGCGGGGAGCGTCCCGGTCGCCGGAGGGCGGTGGCTCGTGGTGGTCATGTGCGTCAGTAAAGCAGATGTTCGAAGCGGAGCCGTACACGACCGATGGAATGTCCGCATGTCGGACACCCGGCGGCGATGCGCGGCGGGAACCCGGGACCCGGGTCGGCGGAGCCGGCCGACCGGGCGCGCAGTAGAGTCGGCTCCATGTTCACCCCCCTGACCATCGGCCTCGGGGCGGCGGCCCTGACGTTGGCCCTGTGGTGCGGTCTCGCCGCCCTGCGCGGGGAGCCGACCAAGGATCGGCACTTCGTCGGCATGGCCGTGGTGACCGCGCTGGCGGTGATCCAATTGGCGATCGGACTGTTCGGGCTGGGCAGTGGTGACCGTCCGTCCGGGGACACCACCGCGGTCTTCGTCTCCTACCTGGTGACGGTGCCGGCCTGCGTGCCCCTGGTGGCGATCGTCTCGCTGGGTGAGCGTTCCCGCTGGGGGTCGGCGACGGTCGCCGCGGGCGCCCTGGTGACGGCGGCGTTGCAACTGCGACTGCACGAGGTGTGGGGAGGCGGCGGTGGGTGAGGCGTTGATCGGGACGACCGGCGGTCCGCCGGCGGGCGACGAGCGACGGCGGCTGCGCAGCGGCCCCGGCACGCTGCTGCTGACCGTGTACGTGATCTTCACCATCGGGGCGGGTTCGCGCTCGGTGTACCAGCTGGCGACCCGTTTCGAGGAGGCCCCGCTGGCCTATCTGCTCTCGGCCGTCGCGGCCCTGGTGTACGCCTTCATCACCGCCACCCTGGTGTGGGGCGGGGAGACGGCGCGCCGGCTCGGGCTGGTGGCGTGCGTGCTGGAGCTGATCGGGGTACTGACCGTGGGGACCTGGACGACGGTGGATCCGGGGGCCTTCCCGGACGCCACGGTGTGGTCCGGTTACGGCATGGGATACCTGTTCCTGCCGCTGGTGGTGCCGGTCACCGGCCTGCTGTGGTTGCGCCGGGCCCGCCCGCGCGGCTGACCGCCGCACGCGGCACGGGATCGGCCCGGCGGGCACCGGCGGGGACCGGCGCCCGCCGCGTGCTCAGGCCGTGGCGGCGAGGGGCCCGCGATCGGCGGGGGCGGTCGTCCCGCCCTCCGTGGAGGACGTCGGCACCGACTTCTCCAGCGTGATCACGCTCAGCGCGCGGGAGACCCGCTCGGTCGCCACGGGCGTGTATCCCACCTTCCGGTACAGGCGCAATCCCGCCTCGCCGCGGTGGCCGGTCGACAGCCGGTAGCGCGTGACCGGAACCCGTTCGGCCAGCCGGGCCTCGATGGCCGTCAGCAGACGACGTCCCAGCCCGTGCCGCTGCATCCGGGGGTGGACGATGAGTTTGCCGATGGCGGCGGTGCCGTCCGCGTCCACCACCGCGCGCACCGACCCGACGATCTCGTCGCCGAGGCGGGCCACCAGCACGTGGCCGTCGGCGATCTCCGCCCGTACGCCGTCGAGGGTCTGGGTGAGGGGCTCCAGGCGGTAGTCCCCGTACCGCTCGGCGTCGCTCTGGAAACAGAGGTACTGGAGTTTCAGGATCTGCTCGCCGTCCTGCTCGGCTGCCGTCTCGATCGTGACGCTCGTGCCCATGTGCGCACGCTCCTCCGCGGGTGTGGGCCGACCGCGCCGAGTGAGGGTCGCGCGCCCGGCCGTGGGATGCCCTGATCGGCGCGGGGTGACCGCGCCGTCGGCATTCTCCCCGCCGGCCGGGCGCGCGGAAAGGGCTCCCCGTCACCCCCCGTTGTGAGATTGCCGACGGGGGGGCGGGGGTTTCAACGGCCGACGCCG
>NZ_VKHT01000666.1 GCF_014141535.1 Streptomyces alkaliphilus
CCCGTCACCGGCCCGCCGTGGACGGGCCTGCTGCCGCCCCGCGAGGGGTGGCAACGGGTGGCCGAGCCCCCGGCCGAAGGCGTCCGGGCCGCCGCCGGGGCGGTGATCGGGGAGTTCCGCGACCGCACCGAACGCCTCGGCCCGTCCGAGCGCACCCGCGCGGCGCTGGAGGCGCTGGCCGAGGAGATATGGTCCCGGCCGCTGCCGGACACCCCGCTGCCGCTGCGCGCCGTGCACGCCGCCCACGCCCTCGGCTTCCTCGGCGCTCCCGGCGCCCCGGCCGGCGGGAATCCGGTGGTCCTCACCGCCGGGAGCTGGGTGCGCCTGCGCACCCCGCGCGGCTCGGTGGCCGTCCGCCGCTCGGGCGGGCCCTCGCTGTCCTTCGTCGCCCCCGCCTCGGCGGGCCTGGGACGCCACGGCCACTGAGGAGAACGGCCGAAGAGGGGAGGGACCCGCCCGATGGCGGGTCCCTCCCCTCTTCGGCCGTTCTCGTGCTTCCCGGGGTGGGTCGGTCGCCCCGATCCCGGCTCAGTCCGGGGTGTTCACCATCGAGGCGGCGGCGTACACCAGGTAGTTCCACAACTGCCGCTCGTGCTCCGGGTCCAGCTCCAGGCTGTCCACCGCGTCCCGCATGTGGCGCAGCCAGGCGTCGTGGGCGGCCCGGTTCACGGTGAATGGCGCGTGCCGCATCCGCAGGCGCGGATGACCGCGCCCCTCGCTGTACGTGCGGGGACCGCCCCAGTACTGCATGAGGAACAGGGCCAGGCGCTCCTCGGCCGGCCCCAGGTCCTCCTCGGGGTACATCGGTCGCAACAGCGGGTCCTCGGCGACACCCTGGTAGAACCGCCGGACCAGGGCCCGGAAGGTCTCCTCGCCGCCCACCTGGTCATAGAAGGTGCGCTGCGGATCGGCGCCCTCCGGCAGGCGCGGGATGTGCGGGACGTTCGACGTCATCTGTGATCACCTCGGCTGGGGTACCCCGCCATGGTCGCAGATCCGACCCGGGTGCCGGCGGGGCCGTCCGGTCCCCGCCGGCGGGGACCGGAACGGCCCTCCCGTTGTCGCCGGGAGGGCCGTGGGGGTGGTGGGTGGGTGCCTCTCAGCCGGTTCGTCCGAGGTGGCGGACGAACGCGGCCCAGGCCGTTTCCGGCACGGCCAGCACGGGGCCGGAGGAGGCCTTGCTGTCCCGCACGGGCACGACCCCCGGAACACCGTCCCGCACCTCCAGACAGGCGTTCTCGGAGCCGCCGGAGTACGTCGACTTGCGCCACGTGTTCTCAGCCATTCCCGTATCTCTCCTCGTACTGCCGGACCACTTCCAGCGATTCCGGCTCGGGCAGTGCGCGTGATGTCGAATGGGCGAGTTGGTGCAGCAGTTCGGCCACCCGTGCGGGATCCTCGACAACCTCGCCTCCGCCGAAGGACTCCACATAGGCGGTGGTCGTGCCGTCCCGACCGGTGTAGGCGCTGAAACTCCCGCCCAGCATCGGGTATGCCCCGGAGCGGAAGGGAAGCAACTGCACAACGATGTTCTGCCGGGTACTCATCTCGCGCATATGCCGTAGTGCATTGCGCATGACCTCGTTCCCGCCCACTGGTCGGGCGAGGGCGGATTCATCGATGATTGTCCGGTAAAGTGCCGGGTTCTCCCGTTCGAGTACGGCGGAAGCACGCTCGCAGCGAATCGCCACCGGATCATTCAGTGTTTCCCGGGGTGCTTTGGGAGCAGCACTTGCGAAAAGGGCGCGCGCGTATTCGGGGGTCTGGAGCAGTCCTGGCAGTAGATTGCTCGTGAGTACTTGAATGCTGACCGCCGTCCGCTCCTTCTCCAGGGCCGAGCGGAAGTAGTCGGGCGTCCCCTCGTTTCCCGCCAGCACCAGCAGGCCGGTGAAGTGGCCGTTCGTTTGAAGGTACTCGTCGAGTGCCCCGGCGAGCGAGGTGGAGGGCATCTGCGAGCCGGTTTCGACCCGGGCGATGTAGCCGTGGGAAAAGTTCAGTTCCTTGGCCAGGGCTCGTATGGTCATTCCGGTCCGTGCCCGGTGTGCCTTCAGCCCGGAGGCCACGAGTTGCCGGGCTGTCGTCCGTCGCACATTGAGATTACGTTCCGTCATGCTCCGCCCTTTGCTGTCGGACGCGTAGTGGTTCCGTTTGGGGACCGGAAGCACGTTACACCGTGTCCCGGGCCGCTCACGGGGAGATAGTGAAAATGTGGACTCCGACGACAGGAAGTGGATGATGGTCGATCTCGGGCGTGGCAGCGGGGAAAGTGCGTTCCCCCTGGTTCCGCCGCTTTGCCGGACGGTTTCCCCACTGCTCCACCGCTCCGGCCGACGCACGCTCGATGAAAATTCGAAATCGAACATGTGCGGCAGTGGTAATGCCCGGGGTGGGTGGTGAGGGGTGAGCGCGCGGCATCTTCCCCGGGTTCCCCGGCCGGCTCCCGAGCCGCTGCCGGGCTCGCAGCGGCACATCTGTTACTTCTGCCGGATCGGCCTGCACACCACGTGCACGGGGCGGGAGATCACCCACGATCCGGACGTGCCCGGAGTCGTCTACATCGGGTGTTCGTGCGCCGTGTGCGACCCGGCGAAGTATGGGGGAGAGGCCCGGTGAGCGTGCGCGATCGAAGGCGCCGGCGCCGTCATCGCCGTCGCGAGCGGTTGCGGGACCTCGGATGGTTCCTGCTGATGGCCCTGCTGGGCACGGTGGGATGCGCGGCCCTGATCACCGGCCTGTGGGTGATCGGGCAGGGCTCGTGAACGCCCCGTCGCGCGGGGCCCGCGCCGGGCGGCGGGCACGGGTCCCGGGTCGGCGTGCCGGTCACCCGGTCACCCGGTCACCCGCTCACCCGGTCACTTCGCCTCCCAGCGGAACAGCCGGGCCGCGATCGCCGCCACCACGGCGGCGAACAGCAGCAGCCCGCCCATCACCGGCAGTGCCGTGCCCCAC
>NZ_VKHT01000667.1 GCF_014141535.1 Streptomyces alkaliphilus
CTCCACGACCTCCACGTGCCCCCCGACCTCCAGCACCTCACGATCCAGCCACGGCTCCGCCTCCCGTTCCTCCCCGTCCGAGACGAGTACCGCGTCGGAGGTCAGCAGGGCGAGCAGGGCGGTGCGGTCACCGGTGTTGACCGCCTGGAAGAAGGCGCGGACGACCGGGTTGGAGGGCCGGGAGGGACGGTCGAGACGGATGTCGGCATCGGTCATGTCACCAGGAGAACCCCCGGGGCCGCTCCCCGCATCCCGGCGCGGCACACGCGCCGACGACCGTCACGGATCGTACGCGACCGACACGACACGCCCGTGATTCCCGGGGAACCTCCACGAATTTCCACGGGAAAACGCGCATGGGTCTCCGCATCCGTGGAAGGCGCGCGAGGTGATATCACGCTGTGCACCGGTCTCCACGTCATCCGCCGCGCCATCGGACGCCGAACGGACACCCGCGCCATCACCGCGCCGTATCGTGAAAGTTATGCGGCGTTTCATCAGGTATGCAGCTCTTGTTCAGGTCGAACGCCCGCGCACCGTGAGCAACCGAGCCGAGTCCGGGACCCACCCGGCACCGGCCGAGGCCTCCGGGGCGGGGGCGTCCGGTCGGACGATCCGCCGACCCGGCGGGTCCTCCGCCGGGTCCCACCCGCCGGTCAATCCCGAGGCCTCCCCGCTGGTGTCCCTCTACCGCCGGGTGATCCCCCTGCGCGCCCGCCGCGCGGTGGCCGGCCGGGTCTCCCCGCAACTGCGCGGTTCCGTCAAGCGCACCCTCGCCGACACCGCCGGGGCCGTGCCCGACCGGATGGCGGAGATCCGCGCGGAACGCGCCCGACGCGCCCGACCGGAGCTGTTCTCCGGCCAGGAGCGCCGCATGGTGCAGGTCAACCGCCGGCCCAAGGCCGCCACGGTGCGGGAGTTCCCCACCCCGCTGGCCGCCCGGGACGAGGCGCTGCGCAGGGTGTGCGACGCCCTCGAGGAGGCCGGCGTCGACTACTTCTGCGTGCGCGGCGTGGACCCGGCCGGCTCCACCGTCGCCGTGCCGGCGGCCGACCGCCTCCGGGCCGCCCGCGCGTTGGCCCGGATGTGCGCCCGCACCGCCGGTTACGTCGGCGTCCGCCCCCGCCGCCGGCGTCGCGGCCCGCGCCACACCGTGCCCGGCGACTCACAGGCGGCCCGCCGCCTGTGGACCTCCGCCCCGCTGGTGCGGCTGTGCTGGTACACCACCGACCGACGCGGCTCCACCGCCCTCGGCCAGCGCTACGGCTGCACCGTGGAGTTCTGGAGGACCGACGAGCGCGGGATGCTCGTCGCCCCGCGCCGCAACCGGTGCACCGAGGAGATCTCCCCGGACACCCCGCGCGTCACCGTTCCCCTCGCCCGGCTGGACCAGCTGCACCCGGTCACCGGCACTCCCGGGGACGCGGACCCCCGCGCGGGCACCGTCACCGCCGACCGCCCCGGGGCCGGCCCCGCCCCGGAACCGAAGGGCCTGGCCGCGCACCCGGTGATCACCATCCCGGAGTTCTCCCGGCCCCTGCCGGACGACGTCCCCTTCCCGGTGGACGCCGTCTACACCTGGGTGGACGGCGCCGACCCGGACTGGCTGGGCCGGCGCGCCCTGCACGCCGGCGAGACCTACCACGCCGAGGCCGCCAACGCCGCCCGCTACCTCAGCCGCGACGAGCTGCGCTACTCGCTGCGCTCGCTGCACCAGTACGCGCCGTGGATCCGGCACGTCTACCTGGTCACCGACCGGCAGGTGCCCTCCTGGCTGAACACCGACCACCCCGGGCTGACGGTGGTGGACCACCGCGAGATCTTCTCCGACACCTCGCTGCTGCCGACCTTCAACTCCCATGCCATCGAGAGCCAGCTGCACCACATCGAGGGCCTCGCGGAGCACTTCCTCTACCTCAACGACGACGTGTTCTTCGGCCGCCTGACGGTGCCGCAGCACTTCTTCCTGGGCAACGGCCTCACCCGGTTCTTCCTGTCCAAGGCGCACATCCCCTACGGGCTGCCCACCCCGGACGACGTGCCGGTGTCGGTGGCGGGCAAGAACAACCGGATGCTGCTGGAGGAGCGCTTCGGCGCGGTCATCACGCAGAAGATGAAGCACGTCCCGCACGCCCTGCGGCGCAGTGTGCTGTACGAGATCGAGGAGGAGTTCGCGGACCGGCACAGGGCCACCGCGGCCAACCGGTTCCGCGAGCTGAACGACCTCTCGGTCACCTCCTCGCTCCACCACTACTACGCGTTCCTCACCGGACGCGCGGTGCCCGGCGGTATCCCGTACGACTACTTCGACATGGCCCACCCGGCGATCGAGACGCGCCTGGGCCGGTTGCTGGCGGCCCACAACCGCACGGTGTTCTGCCTGAACGACACGGTCTCCGACGAGAAGGACCTGGCGACCCAGCTGTCGATCATGGAGCCGTTCCTCCAGGCGTACTTCCCCTTCGCCTGCCCCTACGAGCGGGAGGCCTGAGCGGGACTCCCGGCACCGCCGCCGACAGCTTGGAGTCCCCGGCACGGCGGGCTCCGAAGCGGATCGGCACCTCCACCACCCGTACCCCGCGCACCACGGCCCGGTGCTTCAGCTCCACCTGGAAGGCGTGGCCGGCCCCGGCGGCGTCCTGCGGCGCCACGGCCCACAGCGCCTCCTCGCGCCACAGGTTGAACCCGCCGGTCAGGTCGCGGATGCCCGTCCCGAGCAGGGCACCGGCGTACGCGTTGGCCCCGCGGGAGAGCATCCTGCGGTGCCGCTCCCACCCGGCGGCCAACCGGCCGCCCGCCACGTACCGGCTGCCGATCACCAGGCCGGCCCCGGTGCTCCGGGCCACTCCCACCATCTCGGGCAGGACCGCGGCCGGATGACTGCCGTCGGCGTCCATCTGCACCACGTATCCGCCGGTACCCCCCGCGCCCCCGGCACCCTCCGGCGC
>NZ_VKHT01000668.1 GCF_014141535.1 Streptomyces alkaliphilus
CCGCGTCGCCCTCCTCGCCCGCGCCGGGACGGCCGTCGTCAACGGCGGCCCCGGGGGGCCCGGGTTCCGGGTCGGAGGATCGGTGATGGACGACGGCCAGGGTCAGGACTGTGGTCGCGACGACCGCGCCGATCACGCGGCCGACGGGGCGCCGGCGGGCGGCGCCGGCGGTGGGAGACCTCACGTGGTCAGATGCTATGGCAATCGTTCCGGGGTTCCGTCCGATCCGAGCCGGCCCCGCGACGCCCCGGGCGTCACCCCGCCGCCCCGATCCGGCACGGCAGCGGCAGAATGGCGGTGTGAACCGTGCCTCCCTGGACAAGCAGCCCACCGAAGTCGCCGCCATGTTCGACGCCGTGGCGGCCAAGTACGACCTGACCAACGACGTGTTGGCCCTGGGACTGAACCGCCGGTGGCGCACCGAGGTGGCCCGCGCGGTGGCGGCCCGGCCGGGGGAGCGGGTCCTGGACCTGGCGGCCGGCACCGGCACCTCCTCGCTGCCCTTCGTCGAGAACGGCGCCTACACCGTGCCGTGCGATTTCAGCCAGGGAATGCTGCGCGAGGGCCGTCGCCGGACCCCCTGGCTGCCGTTCGTCGCCGGAGACGCCGCGCGACTGCCGTTCCGCGACGCCTCCTTCGACGCCGTGACCATCTCCTTCGGTCTGCGCAACGTGCGGGACACCGACGCGGCCCTGCGCGAGATGCTGCGGGTGACCCGCCCCGGCGGGCGGCTGGTGGTCTGCGAGTTCAGCCACCCGGTGTGGGCGCCCTTCCGCACGGCGTACTCGGAGTACCTGATGAGGGCGTTGCCGTCGGTGGCCCGGCGGGTCTCCAGCGCACCGGACGCCTACGTGTACCTGGCCGAATCCATCCGGGCCTGGCCGGACCAGCCGGCGCTCGCCGCCCGGTTGCAGGATGCGGGCTGGCGGAGGGTCGCCTGGCGTGATCTCAGCGGCGGCATCGTCGCCCTGCACCGGGGCCGGCGCCCCTGACGGGACCTCCCCTCCCGGGGTTCCGGCGGGCGGTGCCGATCGCCCGGGACCCGCGGGGCCGCCGGCCGGTGCCGCCCCGGGGGACGGCGGGGCCGGGCCATAGACTCGGGGCACCCCGTGGAGTCGACGATCATCGGGCCGGCGCCGGGGTCGGCAGGGTCCGCAACGAGGGGAGATCCCAGTGACCACCACCGAGACCGCCGATGTGATCGTGGTCGGTGCCGGGCCGGGCGGCTCGGCGGCCGCGTACCACCTGGCCCGGTCCGGCCTGGACGTGCTGTTGTTGGAGAAGACGGCCTTCCCCAGGGAGAAGGTCTGCGGCGACGGCCTCACCCCGCGTGCCACCAAGCAGCTGGTCGCGATGGGCATCGACATCTCCGAGGAGGCCGGCTGGCTGCGCAACCGGGGCCTGCGCATCATCGGCGGCGGCCACCGCCTCCAACTGGACTGGCCCGAACTGGCGGGCTATCCCGACTACGGCCTGGTGCGCCGCCGGGACGACTTCGACGAGCAGTTGGCCCGGCAGGCGGTGAAGGCCGGTGCCCGCCTGTACGAGCGGTGCAACGTCACCGGTCCGGTCATGGAGGCGCGCACCGGCACCCGCATCGTCGGGGTCACCGCCCGCCTCGGCGAGGAGAAGCGGGAGGTGGAGTACCGGGCGCCGGTGGTGATCGCCGCCGACGGCAACTCCTCGCGCCTCTCCCTGGCGATGGGCCTGCACCGCGACGACCGGCGGCCCATGGGCGTGGCCGTGCGCACCTACTTCGAGTCCCCCCGGCACGAGGACGACTACCTGGAGTCCTGGCTGGAGCTGTGGGACCGCAGGGGTGACGAACCCCGGCTGCTGCCCGGCTACGGCTGGATCTTCGGCATGGGCGACGGCACATCCAACGTCGGCCTGGGCATTCTCAACAGTTCCAAGGCCTTCGGCGAGCTGGACTGGCGCCAGGTGCTCAAGGCGTGGTGCGCCTCGATGCCGGAGGAGTGGGGGTACACCCCCGACAACATGACCGGTCCCATCCGGGGCGCCGCACTGCCCATGGCGTTCAACCGCAAGCCGCACTACACCCGGGGTCTGCTGCTGGTCGGTGACTCCGGCGGCCTGGTCAACCCCTTCAACGGCGAGGGCATCGCCTACGCGATGGAGTCGGGGCAGATCGCCGCCGAGGTGATCGTCCAGGCCATGGCCCGCCGCACCTCCGCGCAGCGGGAGGTGGCGCTGCGCCGTTACGCGACGGTCCTGCGGGAGACCTACGGCGGCTACTACACGCTGGGCCGGGCCTTCGTGAAGCTGATCGGGAACCCGAAGGTGATGCGGCTGGCCACCGAGCGCGGCCTGACCCATCCGGTGCTGATGCGGTTCACCCTCAAGCTGTTGGCCAACCTCACCGACCCCACCGGCGGCGACGCCATGGATCGGGTCATCAACGGTCTGGCGAAGGTCGCCCCCCGGGCCTGACCCGGCGGGCGGCCGGAGGCGCGTCCCGGCGGGGTTCCGGAACCCGCGACGGCCGGGGCGGACACGTGGGTCACGTGTCCGCCCCGGCCGTTCGGCGTGCGGTGCGGGTGTTCCGGGGGCGGATCAGCCGATGCGGATGGCGCCCGAGGGCTGCGACCAGCTCATGTCCTGCTCCACGACACCGGTGGAGGGGTTCTGCGCGCCGACGAAGCGGCCGTTGCCCACGTAGATCGCCACGTGGTACGCGCTGCCGGCGCCACCCCAGTAGAGGAGGTCGCCCGGCTGGGCCTGCGACACCGGGATGTGGGTGCCCATGCCCGACTGGGCCTGCGAGGTGCGCGGCAGGGAGATGCCGGCGGCGGCGTAGGCGGCGCCGGTGAGGCCCGAGCAGTCCCAGGCGTTCGGACCGGTGGCACCCATGCTGTACGCCTTGCCGACCTGGGCGCGGGCGAAGGCGACGACGGCGGCGTTTCCACCTCCGGGGGCGGGGG
>NZ_VKHT01000669.1 GCF_014141535.1 Streptomyces alkaliphilus
GCCCGGTCCCCCCGTGTCGTTCACGCCGTTCACGCCGCCTCCCGCGTTCTCGCCCCACCGTTGTGCCGGTCACGGCCTTTCCCTGAACCGCTTCCGACCTGTAAGTACTTGCAGCAACCGCCGGCGGTGCCGACAGGGGCGGGTTTCGGCCTCCATGATCCCTCCCGATGTGGGGGAGCGGAGAGCCGGAGGCCGGTCGTTACCGGTTCGTCATGGGGGCTCCGCAGGGTTCGCGGCGATTCCGGGGCCCGCGTTCGTCACCGTGGCGGTGGCCGGGAAACGTAGCATCACCGGTTGGGGAGGGGAACCCCGCGGGTACGATGCGCCGTCCTCTTGCAGAAAATTGCCGCAAGGTCTTTCCAAATCATTGCCCCGCTGTTACGTTCCTGGTCAGCCCGGCGCCGCGGAGTAGCGACGCGAGGGGGTGCCGGCCACCCGGAACACCCGGAAGAGGGCAGAACGTTTGAAGGAGTTCACATGCGGCGCAGCATAGGGACAACGGCGGTTATCGCGGCCCTGGCGCTTGCGGCAACGGCTTGCGGTGGCGGGGACGACGGGGACAACGGCTCCAACGGCTCCGGCTCGGGATCCGGCGGCGAGGGGCTGTCCGGCACCGTCACCTTCTGGGACACCTCCAACGAGACCGAGGCCGAGGTCTTCCGGGCGGTCGCCGAGGAGTTCTCGGAGCTGCACCCCGACGTCACCGTCGATTACGTCAACATCGGCTGGGACGGCGCCCAGGACCGGTTCAAGAACGCCGCCGGTGCCAACGAGGCCCCCGACGTGATGCGCACCGAGGTCGCCTGGGTCTCCGACTTCGCCAACCTCGGCTACCTCGCCCCGCTGGACGACACCCCGGCGGTCGAGGACCAGGGGGACTTCCTGGAGCAGGCCTGGGCCAGCACCCAGTTCAACGACACCACCTACGCCGTGCCGCAGGTCATCGACACCCTGGCGCTCTTCTACAACAAGGAGCTGCTGGACGCCGCCGGTGTCGAGGTCCCCGAGAACCTCGAGGACATCAAGGCATCCACCGAGGCCTTCACCGAGCAGGGTCTGGAGGCCCCCTTCTACCTGCGCGGTGACGACGCCTACTGGTTCCTGCCCTACATCTACGGCGAGGGCGGCGACCTGGTGGACGCCGACACCGAGACCGTCACCATCGACGAGGCCTCCGGCGTGGCCGCCTTCGAGGCCGTGCAGGACCTGCTCGACTCCGGTGCCGCCATCACCGACACCACCGACGGCTGGCAGAACATGATGGGCGCCTTCGGTGAGGGCTCCGTGGCCATGATGATCAACGGTCCCTGGGCGATCAACGACGCCCGCGACGCCATCGGCGAGGAGAACCTGGGCGTCGCCCCGGTGCCGGCGGGCGGCTCCTCCCAGGGCGCCCCGCAGGGCGGCTGGAACTACGGCGTCTACGCCGGCTCGGCCAACCTCGACGCCTCCTACGAGTTCGTCGCGTACATGGCCTCCGCCGAGACCCAGCAGCGCATCACCGAGGAGCTGAGCCTCCTGCCGACCCGTTCCTCGGTCTACGACGTGGACTCGGTCGCGAACAACGAGATGGTCGAGTTCTTCGCCCCGGCCGTCGAGGTCGCCCACGAGCGCGCCTGGATCCCCGAGGCCAACTCCCTGTTCGACCCGCTGCGCGAGGAGGTCGAGGCCATGCTGCTGGGCCGTGCCACCGCCGAGGAGACCGCCAACGCCGTCGGCGACCGCTACCGCGACCTGCTCGACTGGCAGTGATCCCGCGGTGAGTCGACGGTTGGAAGCCGAAGAGACGAGGGGCTGACCGACACATGGCCGGCACGAGCAGCCGGTCGGCGGTGACGACGGCCGGGGGCACCGGAAACGGTGCCCCCGGCCCGGGCCGCGCGACCGGGAGGAACGGGAAGCAGGGGCCCCCGTCCCCGCCCGGACGGTTCCGCAGGGCACTGTCCACCCACTGGTACGCCTGGACGATGATCGCCCCGGTGGTCACGGTGATCACGGTGATCATCGGCTGGCCGCTGGTCCGAGGCGTCTACCTGACCTTCACCAACGCCAACGAGGCGAACGTGGAGCGACGGATCGGCGTCAACACCATCGAGGCGACCTACGAGTTCGTCGGACTGGAGAACTACCTCTCGGTCCTGGGCGGCGCCCAGTTCTGGGACCGACTGACCTGGACCGTGGTGTGGACGGTCGCCTGCGTGGCGATCACCTTCACCCTCGGCCTGACACTGGCGAACATGCTCAACCGGCGGGTGCGCGGCCGGGCGATCTACCGCATGGCGCTGATCCTGCCGTGGGCGATCCCCGCCTTCGTCTCCATCTTCGCCTGGCGCATGCTGTTCAACGAGCGCAACGGCATCCTGAACGCCGCCCTGGAGGGCGGTGGGTTGAGTGCGATGACCTGGCTGACCGACCCGTTCTGGGCCAAGGTCTCGGTGATCGCGGTCAACGTCTGGCTCGGCGTGCCCTTCATGCTCATCGCCATGCTCGGCGCCCTGCAGTCCATCCCGGCCGAGCAGTACGAGGCGGCGGAGATGGACGGCGCCGGCGCCTGGCAGCGGTTCTGGAACATCACCCTGCCCGGTGTGCGCTCGGTCAGCTCCACGGTGGTGCTGCTCAGCTGCATCTGGACCTTCAACATGTTCCCGGTGATCTTCCTGCTCACCGGTGGCGGCCCCGCCGGCTCCACCGACATCCTGGTCACCGAGGCGTTCAAGCTCGCCTTCCAGCGCAGCCCGCGGGACTTCGCCGAGTCCGCCACGTGGGGCGTGCTCATCCTGCTGCTGCTGGTGGCCTTCGCCCTGGCCTACCGCCGGGTGCTCCGCAAGCAGGGAGAGGTGTGGTGACCATGGACACCCGCGACACCCGGAACACCACCGCGGCCCGCGACCCCGAGGCGGTGCCCCCCACCGGCGGCGACGCCGCCCCGGCCGTCACCTCGG
>NZ_VKHT01000067.1 GCF_014141535.1 Streptomyces alkaliphilus
CCTCGGTGACCCCCTCCGACCGGGGTACCGCCCCCACCACCGGCGACGGCCCCCCGCCGGAGGCCATCAAGGCAATCCCCATCCGCCACTACGGCCGGTGGATCGGAGCCGCCGTCGTCCTCGGCCTGCTGGCCCTGCTCGTCGCGGCCTTCGCCAACGCCGCCGTGAGCTGGAGCGTGGTCGGCGACTACCTGACGCACGAGACCATCCTCACCGGTGCCTGGAACACCCTCCAGATCACCATCTACTCGATGCTCCTCGGCGTCGTCCTGGGCACCCTCCTGGCGATCATGCGACTGTCCTCCAATCCGGTGCTCTCCGGCGTCGCCTGGGGTTACATCTGGTTCTTCCGCGGCACCCCCGTGCTGGTGCAGCTCTTCCTCTGGTACAACCTGGCGCTGATCTTCCCCGTGGTGAACCTCGGCTTCTGGTCCGAGGACATGAACACGGTGATGACGCCCTTCCTGGCCGCGCTGCTCGGCCTGGGGCTCAACGAGGCCGCCTACATGGCGGAGATCAGCCGCGCCGGAATCCAGTCGGTGGACCGCGGACAGACCGAGGCGGCCCACGCCCTGGGCATGTCGCCGAGCCGCACCATGCGCAGGATCGTCCTCCCGCAGGCGATGCGGGTGATCATCCCGCCGACCGGCAACGAGTTCATCAACATGCTCAAGACGTCCTCGCTCGCCTACGCCATCCAGTACCAGGAGCTGTTCCTCGCGGGCCGGAACATCTCCTCGCGCACCCTGGCCGTGATGGAGATGCTGATCGTCGTCTCCATCGTCTACCTGCTGCTCACCACCGTGTTCAGCGTCGGCCAGTACTACCTGGAGCGGCACTTCGCCCGGGGCACCGACCAGGCCCCCCGCCCCGAGGGCCCGCTGACGCGCCTGCGCGCCCAGCTGACCGCCTTCCGGGTCCGCAGCACCGTCGGGAGGGAAAAGGTATGAGCGACGCCACCGACGGCGGGGCGACCCCCGCCCCGGGCGGCCCCGGACCGATGGTCCGCGCCGAGCGGGTCCACAAGTCCTTCGGCCTGGTCGAGGTGCTGCGCGGCATCGACCTGGAGGTCCGCAACGGGGAGGTCTTCTGCCTGGTCGGACCCTCCGGCTCGGGCAAGTCCACCTTCCTGCGCTGCATCAACCACCTGGAGAAGATCAACGCCGGCCGGTTGTGGGTGGACGGCCGGCTCGTGGGCTACCGCCAAAAGGGTGACAAGCTCTACGAGATGCGGGAGCGCGAGGTCGCCCACCAGCGCCGGGACATCGGCATGGTCTTCCAGCGCTTCAACCTCTTTCCCCACATGACGGCCCTGGAGAACGTCATGGAGGCACCCGTCCAGGTCAAGGGGATGTCCCGCCGGGAAGCCCGGGAGCACGCCGAACGACTGCTGGAACGCGTCGGCCTGGCGGACCGGATGCGGAACTACCCGGCGCAGCTCTCCGGCGGTCAGCAGCAACGGGTGGCGATCGCCCGCGCCCTGGCCATGGAGCCCAAGCTCATGCTCTTCGACGAGCCCACCTCCGCCCTCGACCCGGAACTGGTGGGCGAGGTGCTCGACGTGATGCGGCAGCTCGCCGAGGACGGCATGACCATGATCGTGGTCACCCACGAGATGGGCTTCGCCCGTGAGGTCGGCGACTCCCTGGTCTTCATGGACGCCGGTGTGGTCGTCGAGGCGGGCAGCCCCCGGGAGGTGCTGACCAACCCCCGGCACGAGCGCACCCGGGCCTTCCTCTCCAAGGTGCTCTGAGCCGAACCGCCCGGGCTGCTGGGGATTCCCGCGCGGCAGCATCCGACCGGTCTTCTCCCACCCCCACATCTCGAAGGTGGCCCGACCGACCGCGTCACCCGGCTCCAGCAACACCACCGCCACCGGGGCGCTCACCCGGGACAACAGTTGGTCCAGCAGCCGGCCGCCGACCCCCTGCCGCCGGTGCTCCGGCCGCACCATCAACTCCGCCACCAGGAACAACTGCCGGGACATGGCCAGCTCGGTCAGTTCCTCCAACTCGTGCGGCACGGTCGAGAAGCGGTCCAACCAACTGCCGTGCCGGTCGATCCGGAACCCGTACGCGCAGCCGACCAGCGCCGGGTCGCTCGCGATGACCATGTCGAACTCCGGCTGCTGGAGATGGTCGGCGAAACGCTGCAGGAAATCCTCCCGGTCGCGCAGGACCGCCCCCGGCTGATCCCGGTAGGCGTCCTCGTGCAGGTCCGCCAGCGCGGCACGCTGATCCTCGGCCTGCCACCGGCTCAGGCGCCGCAGGAACACCTCACCCATCGTCCGCTCCTTCCGCCCCGCCCCCGTCTGCGGCGGGGCGCCGGCAGCACGTCGGGGAACGCCCCCATTCTTCCGCTCCGGGGACGTCGGCGGGAAGTGCGACGCGACCACCGCGCCCCCGCGGCTCCCGTGCCCCTCCGTGACCGTCGCGCCGGCGCCGCGCCCGGCCGGTCACCGCGTTTCCCGAGGTCCGGCCACCCGCACCGGGCCGGCGGTGATGTCGATCGCTTCCGGCCCGCCCCCCTGGCCGCACCCCCCGCCCGCGGTTAGCTTGGGGATCATGTTTGCCGCTTACGCCGCGCGATTCGACCCCGGGAACCCCCTCGCCGCCCTCGAACTGGGTGAACGACCGGAGCCGGAGGCCCCGCCGCAGTGGACCACCATCGATGTCCGCGCCGCTTCCCTCAACCACCACGACCTGTGGACCCTGCGCGGCGTCGGCCTGCCCGAGGAGTCCCTGCCCATGATCCTGGGCTGTGACGCGGCGGGCACCGACGCCGACGGCAACGAGGTCGTCGTCTATCCGGTGATCGGCGCGACCGGCCACGGTGTGGGCCCCCGGGAGCAGCCCACCATCCTCACCGAGAAGTACCAGGGCACCTTCGCCCAGCGGCTGGCGGTCCCGCAGTGGAACGTCCTGCCCAAGCCCGCCGAACTCTCCTTCGAGGAGGCGGCCTGCCTGTCCACGGCCTGGCTGACCGCCTATCGGATGCTGTTCACCAACGCCGGGGTCCGCCCGGGGGACAGCGTGCTGGTGCAGGGCGCGGGCGGCGGCGTGGCCACCGCCGCGATCGTCCTGGGCGCGGCGGCCGGGTTGCGGGTCTTCGCGACCAGCCGGGACGAGAGCAAGCGCCGGCGCGCCGAGGAACTCGGGGCGGAACTGGCGGTCGAGCCGGGGGCCCGGCTGCCGCACCGGGTGGACGCGGTGATCGAGACCGTCGGCGCGGCCACCTGGTCCCACTCGGTCAAGAGCCTGCGGCGCGGCGGCACCATGGTCATCTCCGGGGCCACCTCCGGCACCAACCCGCCCTCGGGGGAGCTGAACCGGATCTTCTTCCTGGAGCTGAAGGTGGTGGGCTCCACCATGGGCACCAAGGAGGAGCTGGCCGCACTGTTGAACTTCTGCGCGACCAAGGGCGTGCGGCCGGTGATCGACTCGGTGATGCCGCTGGAGCGAGCCCGCGAGGGCTTCGGACGGATGGCCTCCGGCGACCTCTTCGGGAAGATCGTCTTCACCCTCTGACGGAGGGACCCCCGTCCCGGCGGCCCGGGCACCCCTTTGGCGCGGTGCCCGGGCCGCCGGGGCCGGTTCATCACGACGCCCGGCCCCGGAGTGGTGCAGGACAGCACTCTGGCGGAGTTGCACGGGATCGCACTGGCCCAGCGCATGTTGTTGGAGGAGGTGGGCCGGGACGATGCCCGGGACCGTGTCGCGTTGCGGGTCCTGCTCGCCAACGCCGGTCCCCGGTTCTCCGAGGGGCCCCGGGTGGCGGGGGCCATCCTGGAGGAGGTGGACGCCGAGGGGATCATCGGCGTCACGGGTCTCGGCCAGAGCCGGGAGGACACCTACCGCACGATGGATGTGTTGGACGCCGCCGGTCTGCCGATGATCGGCACCACCGCCACCGCCACCGCCACCGCCGACGGCATGTTGGAACGGGGGGCGCAGCAGTACTTCCAACTCGCCCCCACCAACGACCGGCAGGCCCGGGTCGCGGTCTCCTTCCTGGCGCACACCCCCCTGCTGCCCGCGTCCGAGGTCGAAACGGATCCGGACGACGGCGCGACCGATGGCGCCGACGAGGGCACCGACGGCGACAACGGCGTTGACCCGGACGACGGCGTCGGCCCCGGGGCGGACGGGGATCCGGCCGCGGACGATCCCACGACCGTCCCGGCGGACGCGGCGATCATCGTCTACGACGAGTTGGACATATACAGCGAGAATCTGGCCGCCGCCTTCCGTACCCTGGACGCCCGGGCCGAGGAACAACGCCGCCGGGGCGACGCCCCGTCGGCGGCCGCGGCCGAGGTGCTGGAGTCCGGGGGCGCGGCCCTGGGGTGGGACGCGATGGACATCCTGGCCACCGCCGCCGGACTCGCCCACCGGACCGAGGGGCGCACCGGCGACTTCGACCGCTCGGCGGTCTCCACCGTCCTGAACACCGGGAACGTCAACATCCAGGGCGCCACGGGGCTGTTGAACTTCCGGGAGCGTCGGGTGCCGGTCGAGAAGCCGGTGTACGTGGTGCGCGCGGGTGAGCGGGAGGCGGAGATCGTCCTCAGCTGCGGGCGGTTCTCCGCGGGTGTCGAGGACACGGTGTGGGGGCCGCAGGACGTGCCCTGCCCCCGGGAGGAGTGAGCTCCCGGGAGAGTGAGGGGAGTGAGGGGGGTGAGCCCTCCGAAACGGAAGGGGCCGGGCCCCGGCGGGTGAGGTGACCCGCCGGGGCGGCCCTGGAGCGGTCGGGGCTCAGCGCGTTCCGTGGGGGGCGTCCGGGGCGCGCAGCAGCGCGCCCAGGTGGGCCGAGGCCTCCGAGAGCAGGCGCCCGGCCTCGCGCAGTTGGACGGAGGAGACGCCGTGGTCACGCCCGGCGTCGCGCACCTCGTCGCGCAGGTCGTCCAGCAGCCGCGTCAGCTCCCGCAGCCGCTCGGCGGCGGCCTCCGGGGTGTCGGGCTCCTCCTCCTGCGCGGTGGTGCGGGCGCTCCCGGCTTCACCGGTGTCGCCCCGGTGCGGATCCTCTCCGGCCCGGTCCTCCGGCTCCTCGGCGGATCGGTCGGCCGATTGGTCCGACCAGGGCATGGTGGAGCCGCCCGCACGGCTCCACGCCTCGAATTCGCGCCCCAGCCCCTCCAGGCCCTCGCGGACGGCGCTCTGCCAGTCCCCGCCGGCGGCGTGGGGGCGGACCCGCTCCTGGATGCGGTGCGCGGCCTCCTCCCAGTGTCGGCGGGCCTCCCGACCCGCCTCCTCGTACCGGACCCGCCACTCGGTGCCCTCGGTGTCGGCCCCGCCGGTGCCGGCGTGGTCCCGCTCTCCGGCGCCGTGACCGGCGCCCCGTCGGGCATTGGTGTCCCGGGAGGCCTCCCGGGGCTGCTCGGTCTCCTCCCGGCTCAGGCCCCCGAAGGGACCGCCCGCCCCGAAGGGACCGCCGGGACCGAACGGACCACCGGGACCGAACGGGCCGCCCTCACCGAACGGGCCGCCACCGCGACGACCGGCGCCGCCCTTGCGGAAGCGGTCCGAGCCGCCGGGGCCCTCGCCGGCTCCCCGCCGGGCCCGGTCGGCGGCCCGGCGCATCTCCTCGCGCAGCGCGCGGGCCGAGCCGTGCACGTCCTCCCGGATGTCGCCGGCGAGGGCGGTGAGGGAGTCGTGGATCTCCCGCTCCAGGCGGGTCAGCTCCTGCTCGCGCGCGGCCAGCTCGGCCTCCCCCTCCGGTGTGAGGGAGTAGACCTTCCGGCCGCCCTCGGTGGTGTGGGTGACCAGGCCCTCCGCCTCGAGCTTGGCGAGCCGGGGGTAGACGGTGCCGGCGGAGGGGGCGTACAGACCCTGGAAGCGCTGCTCGAGCAGCCGGATCACCTCGTAGCCGTGACGGGGGGACTCGGCGAGCAGCTTGAGCAGGTACAGCCGCAGGCGACCGTGACCGAAGACGGGGGGCATGTCAGACGTCCTTCCGCAGGGTGCCGGCGGTTTCGGGCTCCTCGGGGCCGGCGGGCCGACGGAGCAGGGCGATCGCCCCGGAAACACTGTTCAGTCGCACGGTGCCGGTGCCCGCGCCGACGGTGCCGGTCAGGCGGCGCGACCCCCACTGGCTCTCGGTGGTCAGCGCCGGGAACTCGCTGGAGAGGGAGCCGGTGGTGGTGTGCGCGCCGACCACGGCCCCCGGCTGCTCGGGGAGGCGGACGGCCAGCTCACCCGAGACGCTGTGCAGCCGGACCTCACGCTCGCCGGGGACGGGGGCGAGGTCGACCAGCGCCCCGCCGGCGACGGAGTCGGCCCGCACCGACGCCCCCGCGTGACCGACCAGGGTGAGGTCCCCGGAGACGGTGGTGAAGCGCAGGTCACCGGTGAGCGACTCGGCCTCCAGGGAACCGGAGACGGTCTCCGCCCGGACCGCGCCGGTGAGACCGACCAGGGTGGCGTCGCCGTTCACGCTGCGCACGCAGGTGTCCCCGGTGAGGCCCGAGACGACCGCTCCGGCGCCGACCACGCCGACGTTCAGCCGGGCGACGGCGGGCACCGAGAGCGAGACCACCGCGCGGCGCTCGGGGATCCCGCGGTCGAAGAACCGCAGGAAGCCCTGCCACGGCACGTCGTCGTAACCGATGACGAGCCGGGTGCCCTCGCGGGTCACCCGCAGCGGCGCGCCCCGCACCTCGGAGATCTCCAGCGCCGCGCCGGTGGTGCCGGCGGTGCCGACGATGTTGACCGCGCCGTTGACCAGCCGGAGCTGGACCTCCTCGACGGGGCCGTCGAGGTCGAATGTGGCGGGCTCCCCGACCACCCGGCCGCTCGCCCATTCCTCGCCGGTATCGCCGGTCATGGATCCTCCCGCACGCTCAACAGCCCTGACGATGGGGATGACGCAACGCGACAACCGACGCGGCAACGCGGCAACGCCGGTACTCCGGGACGACCCCGGTCGAGGCGTCCACGCCATCCCGGTTCACGATATATCGCGTGTCGGCTTTGTCAAGCTATCGAGTATCGCGTTGCGTGTGGGTGGGCGCACGGACCGGGCCCCGCGCCCCCGGCGCGGGGCCCGGTCCGTCGGCTCCGTGTCGCTCGTTCCCGCTACTCGTGCCCCCTGTTATTCGTCGTCCTCGTCGTCCAGGCGTGCCAGCCAGGTCGCCAGCCGCTCCACGGGCACCTCGAAGTCGGGATTCAGATCCACGAAGAGCCGCAACTGCTCCGCCAGCCACCCCAGGGTGACCTCCTCGTCGCCCCGACGGCCCTCCAGCTCCTCGATCCCGCGATCGGTGAAGTACACGCTGTGCTCCCGCTCCTGTTCGCTTCTCCCGGTCGGGTACGCCGCCGCCCGGCGGGACGGCGGCGCCCACGGCGAAGGGCCGGACCCCGTGACCACGGGGCCCGGCCCTTCGCCGTGGCGTCGTCGGTACCGGACGGTGCCGACCGGTCGTTGCCCGACCCGCACCGCCCGATCGCCGGTCAGATGTCGAAGACCTCGTTCACCAGCGCCCGCTGCTCCGCCTGGTGCCGCTTGGCCGAGCCCACCGCCGGGGAGGAGGAGGACGGCCGGGACACCCGACGCAGCCGGTCCGCGTTCGGCACCGGGTCCGATCCGATGATCAGGTCCAGGTGGTCCACCAGGTTGAGCGCGATGAACGGCCACGCCCCCTGGTTCGCCGGCTCCTCCTGGGCCCAGATGAACTTCTCCGCGCCCCGGTAGCGACCCATCTCGGTCTGGATCTCCTCGCCGGGCAGCGGGTACAGCCGCTCCAGCCGGATCAGCGCCGTGTCGGTCGCGCCGCGCTTCTCCCGCTCGGCCGCCAGGTCGTAGTAGACCTTGCCGGAGCAGAAGACCACCTTGTTGACGCCCGCCGGGTCCACGGTGTCGTCACCGATGACCGGACGGAAGCCACCGCTGGTGAACTCCTCCGCGGCCGAGGTCGCCGCCTTCAGTCGCAGCAGCGACTTCGGGGTGAAGACGATCAGCGGCTTGTGGTGCGGGTTGTGGACCTGCCAGCGCAACAGGTGGAAGTAGTTCGACGGCACGGTCGGCACCGCCACGGTCATGCTGTCCTGCGCGCACAGCTGGAGGAACCGCTCGATGCGGGCCGAGGAGTGGTCCGGTCCCTGCCCCTCGTAGCCGTGCGGCAGCAGCAGCGTGACCCCGGAGGTCTGCCCCCACTTCTGCTCGGCGGAGGAGATGAACTCGTCCACGGTGATCTGAGCGCCGTTGACGAAGTCGCCGAACTGCGCCTCCCACATCACCAGCGCCTCGGGCCGGGCCAGCGAGTAGCCGTACTCGAAGCCCATCGCCGCGTACTCGCTCAGCAGCGAGTCGTAGACGTTGAACCGGGCCTGGTCCTCGGACAGGTACAGCAACGGGGTGTACTCGTCGCCGTTCTTCTGGTCGATGAGCACAGCGTGCCGCTGCGCGAAGGTGCCGCGTCGCGAGTCCTGGCCGGCCAGGCGCACCGGGGTGCCCTCCAGCACCAGCGAACCGATGGCCAGGGCCTCGCCCATCGCCCAGTCGATCGTGCCGTCGCCGATCATCGCCGCACGCCGCTGGAGCTGCGGCAGCAGCCGCGGGTGGACGGTGATCCGGTCCGGGATGTTGACCTGGGACTCGGCGATCCGCTTGAGCACGTCCTGGGAGACACCGGTCTCCACGGTCACCGGGAAGGACGGACGCGGGGCGTGCAGCTCGGCCTCGCCCGGCGTGTCGGTGGCCTCGCGGACCTCCTTGAAGACCTTCTCCAACTGCTGCTGGAAGTCCTGGAGCGCCTGCTCGGCCTCCTCGACCGTGATGTCACCGCGCCCGATCAGCGACTCGGTGTAGAGCTTGCGCACCGAGCGCTTCTTGTCGATCAGGTTGTACATCAGCGGCTGGGTGAAGGCCGGGTTGTCGCCCTCGTTGTGGCCGCGACGGCGGTAGCAGACCAGGTCGATGACGACGTCCTTGTTGAACGCCTGCCGGTACTCGAAGGCCAGCCGGCCCACCCGGCAGACCGCCTCCGGGTCGTCGCCGTTGACGTGGAAGATCGGCGCCTCGATCATCCGCGCCACGTCGGTGCAGTACATCGAGGACCGCGAGGAGTCCGGCGGGGCGGTGTAGCCGACCTGGTTGTTGATGACGATGTGCACGGTGCCGCCGGTGCGGTAGCCGCGCAGCTGCGACATGTTCAGGGTCTCGGCGACCACGCCCTGGCCGGCGAACGCCGCGTCACCGTGCAGCAGGATCGGCAGCACGGTGAAGTCCGCGCCGCCCTTGCCGATGATGTCCTGCTTGGCCCGGGCCACGCCCTCGACCACCGGGTTGACCGCCTCCAGGTGGGAGGGGTTGGCGGCCAGCGTGACCTTGACCTTCTCGCCGCCCAGGCCGGTGAAGGTGCCCTCGGTGCCCAGGTGGTACTTCACGTCGCCGGAGCCGTGCATCGACTTCGGGTCGAGGTTGCCCTCGAACTCGCGGAAGATCTGCGCGTAGGACTTGCCGACCACGTTGGCCAGCACGTTCAGCCGGCCCCGGTGGGCCATGCCGATGACTGCCTCGTCCAGGGAGGCGCCGGCGGCCTCGTCGAGGATCGAGTCCAGCAGCGGGATGACGGACTCGCCGCCCTCGAGGGAGAACCGCTTCTGACCGACGTACTTGGTCTGCAGGAAGGTCTCGAACGCCTCCGAGGCGTTGAGGCGGCGCAGGATGCGCAGCTGCTCCTCGCGCTCCGGCGGGGTGTGCGGACGCTCCACCCGGTCCTGGATCCACTTGCGCTCGCTCGGGTCCTGGATGTGCATGTACTCGATACCGGTGGTGCGGCAGTACGAGTCGCGCAGCACGCCGAGGATGTCCCGGAGCTTGAGCATCGCCTTGCCGGCGAACCCGCCGACCGCGAATTCCCGCTCCAGGTCCCACAGGGTGAGCCCGTGCTCCTTGATGTCCAGGTCGGGGTGGCGGCGCTGCTTGTACTCCAGCGGGTCGGTGTCGGCCATCAGGTGACCGCGCACGCGGTAGGAGTGGATCAGGTCGAAGACCCGCGCCGCCTTGGTGACCTCGTCGTCGTGGCTGACGTCGATGTCGCGGTGCCAGCGGACCGGCTCGTAGGGGATGCGCAGGGCCTCGAAGATGCGGTCGTAGAACTCGTCCTCGCCCAGCAGGAGGTTGCTCATCACCCGCAGGAACTCGCCGGAGGCCGCGCCCTGGATGACCCGGTGGTCGTAGGTGCTGGTCAGCGTCATGACCTTGGAGACGCCCAGGCGGTTGAGGGTGTCCTGGGAGGTGCCCTGGAACTCCGCGGGGTACTCCATGGCGCCGACGCCGACGATGACCGCCTGGCCGGGCATCAGGCGCGGCACCGAGTGGACGGTGCCGATGCCGCCGGGGTTGGTCAGCGAGGCGGTGACGCCGGTGAAGTCGTCCATCGTCAGCTTGTTGGCGCGGGCGCGCCGGACGATGTCCTCGTAGGCCTGCCAGAACTCGAAGAAGGTGAGCGTCTCGGCCTTCTTGATGGCGGCCACCACGAGCTGCCGGTCGCCGTTCGGCTTGACCAGGTCGATGGCCAGCCCCAGGTTCACGTGCTCGGGCTTGACCAGGGTGGGCTTGCCGTCCCGCTCCGCGTAGGAGTGGTTCATGGTCGGCATCGCCTTGAGCGCCTGCACCATGGCGTAGCCGATGAGGTGGGTGAAGGAGACCTTCCCGCCCCGGGCGCGCTTGAGGTGGTTGTTGATGACGATGCGGTTGTCGAACAGCAGCTTCACCGGCACCGCGCGCACGGAAGTGGCGGTCGGCAGCTCCAGCGAGGCGTTCATGTTCCGCGCCACGGCGGCGGACGGCCCGCGCAGGACGGTGTACTCCGGCCCGGCCCCGGTCTCCTCGTCCTTCTTCCCGCCGGCCGGCGCGGTGTCCCCGGGGGTCCGGGTGGCCGGGGCCTTCGG
>NZ_VKHT01000670.1 GCF_014141535.1 Streptomyces alkaliphilus
GTGGTGTCCCTGCGGACCGCCCCCCTGTGGGGCCCGCCGCCCGACCCGAGGGGGCCGGGGCACGGGCGTGCCGGGCGCCGCCTGGGCCGACGGTACGCGGAGGCCTTCGCCGAACTCGCCGGAGCCCTGTGCGCGCCCGAGGACCCGGCCGCCGGTCCGCGCGGCGCCGCCGGTCCCCGCCGCCGCTTCACCGAGGGCCTGTACGCCCTCGCCGACCTGGCCCTCGACCACGGCGGACTCGCCGGCTGGCTGCTTTCCGGGACCGCCCCGCGGGTGCTCGAGGCGGCCTGCCGCGCCCCGGGCGCGCCGCGCGCGGTGCGGGCCGCCCGGGTGGCCGACCTGCTGCTGGCCTGCGAGCGTCTGGAACGGGCCCTGCGCCCGCTCGGCCTGGACTGGTACCACCCCGCCCCGGGGCCGGGGGACCCGCACGCCCCGGCGGGCACCGCCGGCCCCCCGGCGACCCGCCGGGCCGGAGGGCTCCTGGGGGTCGACCTCTGTCACGCGGTGGGCGGCGGCCCCGCCGCCCTCCCGGGCCTGGTCGCCCACCATCGCCGGGGCACCCCGCTGCTGGTCACCGAGTACGGTGTGCGGCTGCGCGAGCACTACCTGGGCAGCGCGGCGGAGGCCGCCCGTGCCCTCCGGCGACCGGCCGAGGCCCGTACGGTGGCGCCCGGCGCGGCCGGGGCCCCGGTCCGCGCGCTCCTGGCCGCCTTCGGCCTGCACCTGGCCCGCGAGACCTACGCCCGGGCCGAGCTGGTCGTCCCCGGCAACGTCCACGCCCGCCGCTGGCAGCTCCGATGCGGGGCGGAGAACGGCCGGACCCGGCTGGTCTACCCCGGCATGGACGCCCGGCCCTTCGAGGCGCCAGGGGAGGCGCCGGCCCCGGGGGCCGTGCGGATCACCCGGTCCGGAGAGCCCGGGGATCCCGCCGCCGACTCCCTGGTCTGGGTGGGCCGGGTCGAGCCATCCCGCGATCTCGTCGGGCTCCTGCACGCCTTCGACGAGGTCCGCCGGGTTCGCCCCGCCACCCGTCTCCACCTGGTCGCCGACCCCGGTCGCGGCCCCGCCGACCCGCGGTACGCCGCGCACTGCCGTGACCTCGCCGCGCGACTCCTCCCCGCCACGGGCACCGACCCCGCCCCGGTGGTACTCCACTCGATCGGCGACCCCGACGTACCCGGTCCGGCCGCCGCCTGGGCGCTGGGATCCGTCGCCGTGCTCCCCTCCGCCGTGGAGGGCTTTCCGATACCGCTGATCGAGGCGATGTTCTGTGCCCGGGCCACGGTCTCCACCGACGTCGGAGCCGTGCGCGAGGTCATCGGCGGCACCGGTCCGATCGTTCCCCCGGGCCGGCCCGACGCGCTGGCCGCCGCCTGTCTGGAGCTGCTCGCCGATCCCGACCGCAGGGCCCGACTGGGCGCCGCCGCCCGCTGCCGGGCGCTCGAGCTGTTCACCGTGGAGCGGAACCTGGCGGCCTTCCGGTCGATGTATATGGAGATGGCCGCCCGGATCGCCGCCCATCGGGCCGTGGACCCGACAGCCCCGTCCTCCCCGGTGCCCGACGACCCCTCGGGGGCCTTCGACCCGGTGGTGCCGTTCGCGCGGACCCCCGAGTTCCACCTGGCCGCGGGCCTCCCCCCGGAGGGCCGGGCCGACGAGCCGACCACCGAGGACGGGGCCCCCGCGCCGGCCGTGGTCGCCGCCTTCCCGGGTGGGGGTGAACGGGTGTGATCACCACTCCGGCCGACCCGGTACGGATCCTCATGGATCGTCACCGGGAGCTGTGCGAGCAGGCCGTGCACCCCCTGGAGATCGCGGCCGTTCTGGAGGCGCGCGGGCTCACCGACCGCGGGGCCGCCCGTTACCGTCACCGCGACGTGTTCTCGCTGGCCGAGGAGCTGTACGCCAGGGTCCCCCGGGCCGATGCCGAGACGGGCCCCGGGCCGCTCCCGTCGGTGATGTCCCCGGACCGGGGAACCCCGGTCCGCGTTCGCCTCGCCGCGCTGCCGAGGGCCGCCGGACCGTTGCTCCCCCTCCTGGTGACCGTCGCGACGGTGTTCGCCGTGGCCCGCGTCCCGGAGCCGACCCGTCCCCTCGTCCTGCTGCTCGCCTGCTGCCTCGTGCCGTTCGCCGTGTGGGTGGTGCTGCGCCCGATCCTCCCCGGCGGGGCGGGCCGGGCCGCGGTCCTCGCCACCTGCTGCGCGGCGATCCCCCTCGTGCCCGACGTGTTCCCCGGGCCGTTCGCGGGACCGCTCCCGGCCCCGGCGGTCGGAACGGGCGGTGGACCCGACCCCGCGCGGGCGGCGGCCGGCGCCGTGCTGATCGCCTGGGTCCTGGCCGTCTCCCCGTGGACGCTGCGGGGGTTCGCGGCCGGGGCCCGGCGGACGGTGGCCCTCAGCCGCACGCTGGACGATTTCCGTTCCGCGACCCGGCCCCGCCTGGTGGCGGCGCTCGCCCTGCCGGCCCTGGCCGCCGGGACGCCGCTCGTGGCGACGGCGCTCAATCCCGGCGCCGTCCCCCCGCCCGGTGCCCTGTTGCCCGCCGCCACGACCGCGTTCGCGCTGCACGTCGCCCTGCTGGTCGCCGTCCACGGACGACCCCGCCGGGCCGCCGGAGCCCTGCTCGCGGCGGTCGCGGTCGCCACGACGTGGTGGGTCGTCCCCCTGGTCGCCCCCCACCTTCCGCAGATGCCGTTTCCCGGCGCGTCACCCGTGCCCGATTCCCCGGTCGGGGCGTTGATCGGGGCGTTGACGGGAGCGGTGGTCGCCGTGGCGCTGCTGCTCCCCGCGGTGCCGGCCGCCTGCTGCCGCGCCGCCGTCCACCGCTCCGTCCCGGTGTCCCCGGCCCGCCGGGAATCGGGACCACCGGCCGTCGCTCCGGCGGCGCCGGTCACCCGGTCGCCCGGACGGGCCACCGGTTCGTCACCCCCGCCCGCGG
>NZ_VKHT01000671.1 GCF_014141535.1 Streptomyces alkaliphilus
CTGTACGGTGGTGCGGCGTCCGGCGCGGGCCCGCCCCCGCCGCGCCGCGCCCCGTCCCGGCCGGAACCCGGTCCGACCCGTCCCGGCCGGCGGGTACCACCCGCCGAGCACCGCCCCGGAGTCCCTCGTGTTCACCGTCAGCACCGTCAATGTCAACGGCCTGCGCGCCGCCGACCGCAAGGGTTACCGGGCCTGGCTGGCCGGCACCGACGCCGACGTGGTCTGCCTCCAGGAGGTGCGCGCCGAGCCGGAACAGCTCGCCCCCGAGGTGCTGAACCCGGAGGGTTGGCACGCCCACTGGGCCCCCGCCGCCGCCAAGGGCCGCGCGGGCGTCGCCGTGCTCTCCCGAACCGCCCCGGACGCGGTGCGGATCGGCTTCGGCTCCGCCGGGTTCGACGCCTCCGGCCGCTGGCTGGAGGTGGATCTCCCGGATGTGACCGTGGTCTCCCTGTACCTGCCCTCCGGCGAGGTGGACACCGACCGACAGGAGGAGAAGGAGCGGTTCATGGCCGAACTGCTCCCGCACCTGGTGGACCTGCGCAAGCGGTCGGCGGACGAGGGCCGCGAGGTACTGGTGTGCGGGGACTGGAACATCGCCCACCGCGAGGCCGACCTGCGCAACTGGCGGGCCAACCGGAAGAAGGCCGGCTTCCTTCCGGAGGAACGCGCCTGGCTGGACCGGGTCCTCGGGGACGAGGGCGGCTACACCGACGTGGTGCGCGCCCTGCACCCCGAGGCGGAGGGCCCCTACAGCTGGTGGTCCTACCGGGGCCGCGCCTTCGACAACGACGCGGGCTGGCGCATCGACTACCACGTGGCGACCGCCGGCCTGGCGGGGCGGGCGGTGGAGGCCCGGGTGGAGCGTGCCGAGGACCACGCCTCCCGGTGGTCCGACCACGCGCCGGTGACCGTGCGCTACGCCGACGCCTGAGCCGAAGACGTCCCCGTGACCCGCGGGCCCGCCGGCGCCCGGGTGAACGCCCCGCCCGGCTCCGCTCCGCACCGCACCGCACCGGGGCGTCGTCACCTCCGCCGGGCGGCGCCGGGGATCACTTCAGGAAGTCGTCACCGTGCTCGGTGATGTGGTCCTCCAGCGCCTTGAGGAGCGTGCCGACCTCCTGCTCGGAGCCGGTGCCGTGCTCCTTGCGGTAGTACGCGGCGCCCAGCGAGCGCAGCAACTCGTTGCCGGCGCGCTGCGCCTGAACGTCGCTCAGCTTGTCGCGACCCTGCTCGATTCCCTGCTCCAGCTTCTCCCTGCCGGTGCGGTAGCCCTTCTGGGCCTGCTCCTTCGCACGATCGAGAAAGCCCGCCATGTCCTCTCCTCCTTCTTCCACCGCCGCCACGTGTGTGGATGCGCCGGCCCGTCGCGGATGTCGCGCCTCCGGGCCCCGGCGGTTCCGGGACCGGGTCGGGGCGTCGTGACGAATCGTCACGGCCCGCCCCGCAGGGTGACGCACCGTCACGGCGCCCGCCGTGTGCGGCGTTCACCGCACACCTGCCCCGGAACGCTCACGTTACGCGTCCGGGTGGCGGCGCGCCGGATTCACCCACCGATGGAGGGGGGCGCGGACGCGGGGACCGGCGCGCGGAGCCCGGCCTCCGCCGGGAGCGCGCCCTCGGCACCCGGCAGTTCATAGGCGCGGGCCAGGAGCGCGTATCCGCGCAGGCGCGCCCGGGCACCGTGCACCATCGTGGTGATCATCAGTTCGTCCGCGCCGGTGGCGGCGACCAGGGCGTTCAGCCCCTCCCGCACCGCGTCCGGGGTGCCGTGCACCACCTCGGCCAGGCGACTCTCCACCACCTCCCGCTCCAGCGGGGTGTACGGATGGTCCTCCGCCTCGTTGGGGGTCGGCACCGGGCCGGGGCGTCCGCCGCGCAGGCGCAGCATCGCCAGCGCGCCCGTCATCACCTGCCGACGCACCTCCCCCTCGTCCTCGCCCGCCAGCGCCGAGACCGCGATCATCGCGTAGGGGGCGTCCAGAAGCGCGGAGGGCCGGAAGGAGGCCCGGTACAGCTCCAACGCGGGCCCGGTGTGCCGGGCGGCGAAGTGGTGGGCGAAGGCGAACGGCAGGCCGAGACGGCCGGCGAGTTCGGCGCTGTAGCCGGAGGAGCCCAGCAGCCACACCGGGGGACGACTCACCGCCCCCGTCACCGGGCCCGGCACGGCGTGCACCCGGGCGTCGGGGCGCGCGCCGGGGACCGGCGGCGGGTCGCCGTCCAGGAAGGCGACGAGTTCGGCGACCTGCCGGGAGAAGTCCTCAGCACCCTCGCGCAGCCGATCGGTGCCGCGCAACGCGGCGGCGGTCAACCCGTCGGTGCCGGGCGCCCGGCCCAGCCCCAGGTCGATCCGGCCCGGCGCCAGCGCCTCGAGGGTGCCGAACTGCTCGGCGATCAGCAGCGGCGCGTGGTTGGGCAGCATCACCCCGCCCGACCCGAGCCGGATCCGGGAGGTGTGGGCGGCCAGGTGGGCCAGCAGCACGGCGGGCGAGGAGGAGGCGACCCCCGGCAGGCCGTGGTGCTCGGCCACCCACAGGCGGTGGTAGCCGCTCGCCTCCGCCACCCGGGCGGCCTCGACGGTGTCCAGCAGGGCCCGCTCGGGCCCGACCCCCTCCCCGACGGTCGCCAACTCCAGCAGTGAGAGCGGGACGGGGGCCTTCCCGGCGGCCCGGCCGCGGAGGGCCCCGGGCGCCACGCGCGGGGTTCCCGGCTCGCGCTCCCTCCCCACCCCGGGAGGAACGGAATCGGCGATGTGCGGCACCTGTTCGGACACGGTGAGCGGGTCCTTCCCTCGACGGCCGGGGGCTCCCCGATCGCCGCGTCGACGACGGACGACACCCCACCGCCCCGGCTCGCACCGGGCGCACCGGACGCGGCGCCACCCGGCGGCGGGCCCGGCGGCCGGAAGGGGGAAGGGCCGCGGGCCGTCGGACGGG
>NZ_VKHT01000672.1 GCF_014141535.1 Streptomyces alkaliphilus
CCCGTCGCCGGTTCCCCCGTCGCCTCCTCCGTGGTCCGTCTCTTCGTGGTCCGTCCCTGCGTCCCGGTCGTCCCCCCGCTCGGTGCCGTTCCCGCCCGAGCGCAGCCGCTTGATCTGTCGGCGCAGCTCCGCCGGGCTGAGCGACTCCGCCAGCAGGCGGGCGAAGCGGTTGCTGTCGGACTCCTCGACGCCCTCCTTGTCGGCCCGGGTGCGGCGCTCGCGGATCGCCTTCCGGACCGCCAGCAGCGCCGCCTCGCGGGCCCGGTCGGTCTCCGCCCGGGCCGCCGCGGTGGTGGCGGCGGGCCACACCCGGTCCAGGGCCGCGTTCAGGGCCGCCCCGACCAGTACGGCGAAGGCGGACAGGCCCAGCCACAACAGGATGGCCACCGGCACCGCCAGGGAGCCGTAGATGCTCTGCCCCTCCACGGTGGTGCGCAGGTAGACCCGCATGCCCCAGGCGCAGGCCGCCCAGATCCCCAGCGCCACCAGCGCCCCGGGCAGGTCCTCGCGCCAGGGCGAGCGGACGGGCACGGCCACGTGGTAGAGGGTGGTGAGGAAACCGACGCACAGCGCCACCACCACCGGCCAGTACAGGGGTCGCATCACCGGTTCGAGCTGTGGCACCCAGGTGAACATCAGGTCCGGTCCGATGGCCAGCGCCGGCACCACGATCGCGCCCACCACGAGACTGATCACGTACATGGTGAAGGCGAGCAGCCGGGTCGCGGCCGGGTTGCGGTGGCCGTCGAGCCCGTACATCACGGTGATGGTGCCGACGAAGACGTTCACGGCCCGGGAGCCGGACCACAGGGCGACGATGAAGCCGATCGACATGATGTCGGGGCGGGCGCCCTGCACCAGGTCGTCGATGAGCGGACGGACCACGTCCTCCACGCCGCGCTCGGAGAGCAGCAGGCTCGACGCGTCCAGGATCTGCAGCCGCACCCACTCCAGGGTGTTGGTGCCGGCGACCGCGTCCAGGCTGCTGAGCAGGCCGACCAGGCCCAGCAGCAGCGGGGGCAGCGACAGCAGGGTGAAGAAGGCGGACTCGGCGGCCAGGCCGATCACCCGGTGTTGGGAGCAGGAGGTGGCGGTGTCCTTCAGCAGCAGCCACAGCACCTTGGCCTTGGGGATGTCGCGGTAGCGGGCCCGCCGCAGGCCCTCCTCCCCGGAGACGGCGGAGGCGCCGGAGGGCTCCCCGTCCGCCTCCCCGGCGGGGCCGGGGCCACCACTGGGGGGACGCTCGTCGTCGTCCCGCTGGTCGGGTCCCGGGGATGGTTTCTCGGTGGCCACGGCACCTAACGTAGCCGGCATGGAGAGCCGTGCCACCGCCGCCACCCACACCGTGACCAATCAGCCGCCGGAGATCACCGGACGGGACTCCTTCGCCGACGACCTGCCGCTGCGCGAGGCCGTCGCCCGGCACGCCCGGCCGGAACGGCGGGAGGAGATCGCGGCGGAGTTGTCGGCCCTGGGCCGGGACGCCGGGTCGGCGGAGTACCGTCGGGCCGGGGAGCGTGCCGACACCCACCCCCCGGAGTTGCGCACCCACGACCGGTTCGGGCACCGGATCGACGAGGTGGAGTTCCACCCGGACTGGCACCGGTTGCTGGACCGGGCCGTGGAGGGCGGCCTGACCGACGCCTGGGGGCGTCCCGACGGCCACCTCAGGCGGGCGGCCGGCTTCCACGTGTGGACCCGGGTGGAGGCCGGACACGGTTGTCCGCTGTCGATGACGCACGCCGCGGTCCCGGCGTTGCGGGCGGACCGGGGGCTCGCGGCGTTCTGGGAACCGCTGCTGACCTCCCGGCGGTACGAGCCGGGGCTTCGGCCCGCAGGGGAGAAGGCGGGGGTGCTCGCCGGGATGGGGATGACCGAGAAGCAGGGCGGCTCGGACGTGCGCTCGGGCACCACCCGGGCGGAGCCCGTCGCCGGTGGGGACGGGCTGTACGCGCTCACCGGCCACAAGTGGTTCTGCTCGGCCCCGATGTCGGACGTCTTCCTGGTACTGGCGCACGCCCCGGGCGGGTTGAGCTGCTTCCTGCTGCCCCGGGTGCTGCCGGACGGAACCCGCAACGCCTTCCGGATCCAGAGGTTGAAGAACAAGCTCGGCAACCGCGCCAACGCCTCCTCGGAGGTGGAGTTCGACGGCACGACGGTGGCCCGGCTGGTCGGTGAGGAGGGCCGCGGGGTGGCGACCATCATCGGGATGGTGGCCGCGACCCGCCTGGACTGCGTGACGGGCTCGGCGTCCCTGATGCGCGAGGCGCTGACCCGGGCGGTGCACCACGCCGCGCACCGGGAGGCGTTCGGCGGGCGACTGGGGGACAAGCCGCTGATGCGCAACGTGCTGGCGGATCTGGCGCTGGAGTCGGAGGCCGCGACGGCGCTGGCCATGCGGTTGGCGGCGGCGTACGACCGGGCGGAGGACGGCGACGCCGCGGAGCGGCACCTGCTGCGGATCGCGCTGCCGGCCGCGAAGTACCGGGTGACCAAGGTGTGCACGGCGATGGTGGCCGAGGCGTTGGAGTGCCTGGGCGGCAACGGCTACGTCGAGGAGTCGGGGATGCCGCGGCTGCTGCGCGAGGCGCCGGTGAACTCGATCTGGGAGGGCTCGGGGAACGTGCAGGCGCTGGACGTGCTCCGTGCGCTGCAACGCGAGCCGGGGTCGCTGAACGCGTTGCTCTCGGAGCTGGGCCGCGCGTCGGGGGCCGACCACCGGTTCGACGCGGCGATCAAGGAGTTGTTGACGGAGTTGTCGGACCCGGAGGGGATCGAGGGCCGGGCCCGGCGCCTGGCGGAGCGGATCGCGCTGCTGCTGCAGGGGTCGCTGCTGGTGCGGTACGCGCCGCCGGCGGTGGCCGACGCGTTCTGCGCCTCCCGTCTGGGCGGGGAGGGCGGCCTGGCGTTCGGGACGCTGCCGGGT
>NZ_VKHT01000673.1 GCF_014141535.1 Streptomyces alkaliphilus
GGGGCGGACGGGGCCCGGGAGCGTCCCGCCCGGCGGGTTCCGGCCCGGGGCGGCATCCCTCGGAGCCCCCGGGCCCCGGCCCCGGGGCACGGGACCGCGCGGGTCGAGAGTAGTCCTCCGCCGCGGCGCGGATTCCCACTACCCCGACCCACCGGTGTTCCACACTGTGACGTTGGTCACTGCGTGAAGGTGATTTACGTGACTCTCGGTGCCCGCTCAATGGGGGTAAAGGTGGACAATACGACTGACCGTACGTGCACTCGAGGGCACCGAACGAGAAGTCCAAGGTGATCGACAACAGGCGAAAAGGTCGCATTCATGCCTTTTATCGCCTCCGTGTTCTCACCTGCGGTGAAGGGTTCGCCACGTCGGGTTTCGGTGTCGAACCGGTGCGCCCCGGCCCTTGTTGGAGTTCGAGCACTGTGCTGGAATTCGACGGACCGTTGCGGGAAAGCAGTCGGCGTTCCGGGGCGCACCACCCTCGCGCCGCGCGACGGCTGCTCGAAGGGGACGTTTCGGTCACCCACGACTGTCAAGGGGGTTACACGGTCCCCCGGCTCGATACCGTCTGCCGCGCCCGCGGCACGACGCCTGGTCCAGAGGTTGCGACGCCAGTGCAGGGACGTTTCAAGAGGGAAGGCAACGCCACCGGAGATTCGGAGCGGGGCGGCACCACCGGCCGTCACTCCTCCTCCGGGCGTGCTCACGGCGATGACACCACGCAGGCCGCCGTGACCGCCGACGAACCCGGGGCGGGAGACGCCGCACAGGGGGACGCCGGTGACGTCGCCGAGCCCCGCAGGGCCTCGATCGGAGGCGGTTCGCGCCTCGCGCTGGGCAACTGGCGCATCAGCACCCGACTGGTCTCCCTGATCGCGCTCCCGGTGGTCGCGGCCACCGCCCTGGGCGCGGTCCGTATCCAGGACTCGATGGAGAGCATCGAGCAGCTGGACAACATGCAGCTGCTCACCAACATGACCCAGCAGGCGACCCGGCTGGCCGCCGCGCTCCAGGAGGAGCGCGACCGCTCCTCGGGACCGCTGGTCAGCGGGCGCAGCGCCAAGAGCGAGGACGTCACCGCCCCCCGCGAGCGCACCGACGCCTCCCGGCAGGCCTTCGCCGAGGCCACCTTGGCCATCGACACCGGTGACGCCAACATGGTGGGCATCAACGCCCGCGTGCTCGACATCGGCCGTCAGCTCAACCAGATCAAGACCATCCGCGACGAGGCGTTCGAGGACGAGGACTACGTCTCTCAGACGGTCATGCGCTACAGCGAGCTGATCGACTCGCTGCTCTCCCTGGCCCAGGACCTCGCGCAGGCCACCAGCAACAGCGAGATGATCCGCAGCACCCGGGCCCTCGCCGCCTTCTCCACGGCCAAGGAGCAGGCGTCCATCCAGCGGGCCATGATCAGCGGTGGCTTCGCGCGCGCCGAGATCGACGGTCAGGAGGCGGTCCTCTCCCGCAGCGACTGGCGCTACGGCAGCACCGCGCTGGACAACGAGAAGGCCGCCATGCGGAGCTTCGCCCAGCTCTACGGCGACAAGGAGCGCACCGACGAGCTGATCGAGCCGCTGGAGGGCGGCATCGTCAACATCGTGGCCGCCAACCAACTGGCCGAGAGCGTCTTCTCCAAGGAGGACGCGATCACCGGCCAGTTCCGTAGTTACCGCGACTGGTACGACCTCAGCCGCACCAAGATCGAGGCCATGGACATCATCGAGCAGACCCTGCTCGAGGAGATGGAGGAGCAGGCCCGCCAGCTCCGTGACGAGGCCCAGCGGGACGCCATCCTCAACGGTGCCCTGATCATCCTGGTCCTGGGTCTCTCCCTGGTCGGCGCCTTCGTGGTGGCCCGCTCCATGGTCCGGTCCCTGCGCCGCCTGCAGGACACCGCGCAGGACGTGGCGCACCGACGCCTGCCCGAGGTCGTCCGTCAGATGTCCGAGAACGACCCCCAGAACGTGGACACCACCGTGGAATCGGTCGGTGTGCACACCCGCGACGAGATCGGCCGCGTGGCCCAGGCGTTCGACGAGGTGCACCAGCAGGCGGTCCGTCTCGCCGGTGAGCAGGCCCAGCTGCGGGGCAACGTCAACGCGATGTTCACCAACCTCTCGCGCCGCAGCCAGGGCCTCATCCAGCGCCAGCTGTCGCTGATCTCGGAACTGGAATCCCGCGAGGCCGACCCCGACCAGCTCTCCGCGCTGTTCAAGCTCGACCACCTCGCGACCCGCATGCGGCGGAACGGCGAGAACCTGCTGGTTCTCGCCGGTGAGGAGCCCGGTCGGCGCTGGACCCGTCCCGTTCCCCTGGTCGACGTCCTGCGCGCCGCCGCGTCCGAGGTGGAGCAGTACGAGCGGATCGAACTGGCCGCCGTGCCCAAGACCGAGGTCGTCGGCAGGGCCGTCAACGACCTCGTGCACCTCCTGGCCGAGCTGCTGGAGAACGCCACCTCGTTCTCCTCCCCGCAGACCAAGGTCAAGGTCACCGGTCACCAGCTCCCCGACGGTCGGGTGCTGGTGGAGATCCACGACACCGGTATCGGTCTGTCCCCCGAGGACCTGGGCGAGATCAACGAGCGGTTGGCCAACCCGCCCACGGTGGACGTCTCCGTCTCCCGCCGCATGGGTCTGTTCGTGGTCGGTCGCCTCTCGCTGCGTCACGGCATCCGCATCCAGCTGCGCCCCTCGGACTCCGGCGGCACCACCGCCCTGGTCATGCTGCCCGCCGAGGTGGCGCAGGGCGGGGTGCGCAAGCCCAACGGTCCGGCCGGTGCCCGCACCGACGCCGCAGCGCAGCCCCCCTCGGCGACCCTTCGTCGCGAGCCCGCCGACCGGCGCGGCCCGGGCGACCAGGGCCCGCCGGTGGAGTCCGGTCCCTCCCGGGGTCAGGTCCCCGGTGGGGCACGCCCCGCCC
>NZ_VKHT01000674.1 GCF_014141535.1 Streptomyces alkaliphilus
CCTCCCACGCCCCACCCCTCTTCCGCTCCTCCGCCTCACCTCGCGCGGCGCCCGTTCCCGAAGCCCGCAGCCCGCAGCCCGCAGCCCGGCCCGACATTGCCGTACGGTGTACGGTACGGGTCACGGTGGAAGGGCGTGGGATGAGGCGGAGCATCGGAGCGGGGAAGCCGGGGAGCACGCGGCCGAGGGGCGACGGTGGAGACGGTGTCTCCCCGGCCGATCCGCCCGCGGCTCCCCCCGCCCGGCGCCGGGCGGCCCGCGACGGCCGGGATCGGCAGGTCCTCGCGGAGCGCGCGGCGGTCGAGGCGATGTACCGACGACTGGACCACGACCTGACGGAAACGCTCCGACAGCGGGAGCGGGCCCTGGCCGTCCGGCCCGAGAGCCCCGGCGAGATGTACGCCCGCGACCTGGAGGTCGACCGCCTCACCCGGGTCATCGGCGAACTGCGCGCGGCCGAACGCGCGCTGTGCTTCGGCCGCGTCGACACCACCACCGGCACCTCGCTGCACATCGGCCGCGTCGCGTTGCGCGACGAGGGGGGCGACCTGCTGCTCATCGACTGGCGCGCGGACGCCGCGCGGCCGTTCTACGCCGCCACCGCCGCGTCCCCGCTGGGGTTGCGGCGACGCCGGCACCTGCGGCTGGAGGGTCGTACCGTCGTGGGCGTCAGCGACGAACTGCTCGACGGCTCCGCTCCCACCGAGGAGGACGTGGTCGGGGACGGCCCCCTCGTCGAGGCCCTGGGCCGGGCCCGCACGGGTCGGATGCGCGAGGCCGTCTCGACGCTCCGGGCCGAGCAGGACGCCATCGTCCGCTCCCCCTCTCGCGGCGTGACCGTGGTGCAGGGCGGACCGGGGACCGGCAAGACGATCGTCGCCCTGCACCGGGCCGCCTACGTCCTCCACTCCTTCCCGCGGGTCGCCGACCGCGGCGTGCTCGTCCACGGGCCGAACCACCGCTTCCTGGACTACATCGGCGACGTCCTGCCCTCGCTCGGCGAGAACGACGTGCGCCTCGCCACCGCCGCCGACCTCGTCGGGGTGAAGCCGGGCGCCACCGAGCCGGCCGTCGTCGCCGAGGTGAAGGGCCGCGCCGATCTCGCCGAGGCGCTCGCCCGATGGGTCGAGGCCCGCCGACCGCACGGCGTTCCGCTGACCGTGACCATCGGCCGGGACACGATGACCATGGGTGTCTCCGCGGTCGACCGGGCACGACGGACCGCCCTGCGGGACGCGCCCGGCCACAACCCGGCGCGGGAGCGCTTCACCGAGGAGGTCGTCGAGGAGCTGGTCGACCTGATGGAGGAGCGCGCGGCCGAGACCCTGGACACCATCGACGCCGAGGTCGCCGAAGTGCTGGGCGTCGACCCCGACCGGGTCACCGCGGCGGACCTGCGCCGGCTCGGCGTCGAGACCGCCGACCCCGGCTCCGGGCAGCCGGGGTTCGACCGGGAGACGGTGCGGGCGTCGCTGACCGGGGATCCCGGCATCGACTCCCTGGTCCAGGGGGTCTGGCCACGGCTGGAGGCCGGCGCCGTGCTCCGGGAGTTCCTCGCCGACCGGGCGGCGCTCGCCTCCCTGCTGCCCGGGTGGACGCCGGAGGAGAGGGAGCTGCTCGCCGGGGCTCCGACACCCGGCCCCACCACCGCCGACCTCGCGCTCCTCGATGAGGCCCGCCACCTCCTCGACGGCCCCCCGGAACAGGTCTTCGGGCACATCGTGGTCGACGAGGCGCAGGAACTCACGGGAATGGAGTGGCGGATGCTGATGCGCCGTTGCCCGTCCCGATCGATGACGATCGTCGGGGACTTCGCGCAGGCGGGATCGAACACCGGCATCCACGGGTGGGAGGCGGCGCTCTCCCCCTTCGTCGGCGACCGGTTCGAGACACACACCCTCACCGTGAACTATCGCACCACCGCCGAGATCCTCCGGGCCTCCGCGCCGCTCCTCGCCGAGGTGGCCCCGGGACAGCGGCCCTCCCGGTCGATCCGGCACGGCGCGGTTCCGCGCACGCTCGGGACCACGGAGGTGGAGACGGCCGGATCGGTGGACCGGCTCATCGAGGAGGAACGACGGCTCCACCCGGAGGGCCTCATCGGCGTCATCTGCCCGCCGAGGCGGGTCGGCGACCTGGAGGCCGGCCCGACGGGCCGGAACGTCGTGGTGGTACCGGCCGACGAGGCACGGGGGCTGGAGTTCGACACCGTCCTGCTCGTCGACCCCGCCGGCATCCGTGCCGCCCGTCCCGCCGGGGCCCGCGACCTGTACGTGGCGACGACCCGTGCCACCACACGCCTCACGGTGGTCGAGGTCCGGCCCGACACCGCCGGGTGAACCGGCGGCGCGCCGTGCGCCGTGCGCCGTGCGCCGGGACAGCGGTGTGGGAGCGCTGTCCCCGGGGTGCGGCGCCGGGGCGTCGGAACTGCCCCACCGGGACGACCCCGGGGCCGGAAACACCGAATCCCGTCCGATCGAGGTGATCGGACGGGATTCCGGACGCCGTTCGCCCCTGGTATCGGGAACGGCTTTTCACGTGGACCTGAGGGGATTTGAACCCCTGACCCCCTCGTTGCGAACGAGATGCGCTACCAGGCTGCGCTACAGGCCCCTGCGAACGAGGAAGACTTTAGCACCCGGGAGGCGCCCATCCGAAATCGGTGGCGCGGGAACGGGCCGGCGCGCGCGGGCCTCCCGGGCCGCCGCCGGCCCGGTGGTCCCCGGTGGATCACTCGCCGGCGGCGCGGGGGCGATCCGGGTCGGCGAACTGGTCGAACAGCGGGGTGCGCTGCGGCCCGCGCGCGGCGGGGGGCCTGCGCCGGGGCGCGCGGCTCTCGCCGTGCTCACGCCTCTCGCGCTCCCCCGGGCGCTCGCGCTCCCCCGGGCGGGCCTCGAGG
>NZ_VKHT01000675.1 GCF_014141535.1 Streptomyces alkaliphilus
CGACCCCTCCACCCCCGGTGTCAACGAGGGCGCCGCGCCCGACGTGGGCACCGACGAGGACTGGGAACGCTTCGCCGGTGTCACCCGTCTCTCCCGCTTCGAACTCGTCGGGAACACCCTCGACCTCTCCACCGAGCAGACCATCCTCGACGTCGAGGCCGACCGGGGCATCTGTTGCCACGTCGGCGGCGACATCGTCTTCGACACCGCCGGCAACCTCTGCCTCTCCACCGGTGACGACACCAACCCCCACGCCTCCGGCGGCTACGTCCCGATCGACGAACGCCCCGAACGCAACCCCTCCTACGACGCGCAGCGCACCTCCGCCAACACCGCCGACCTTGCGCGGCAAGCTTCTGCGCATCACGGTGGGCGAGGACGGCTCGTACACGATCCCGGAGGGCAACCTCTTCGCGCCGGGAACCGAGGGTGCCCGCCCCGAGATCTACCTGATGGGCCTGCGCAATCCGTTCCGCATGGAGATCGGCCCCGTCACCGACGACCTCTACGTCGCCGACTACTCACCGGACGCCCGCACCCCCAGCCCCACCCGCGGACCCAACGGGCACGGCAAGTGGTTCGTCGCCCGCGCGACCGGCAACCACGGATGGCCGTACTGCGTCACCCCCTCGATGCCCTACCACCACCGGGACTTCGCCACCGGAACCGACCGGGGCGCCTTCGACTGCGACGCCCCCGTCAACACCTCTCCACGGAACACCGGGCTGACCGAACTGCCCCCCGTGGAACAGCCCGAGGTGTGGTACCCCAACGATGTCTCCCCGCTCTTCCCCGGCCCGGGCAGCGGCGGCATCGGCCCGATGGCCGGACCGGCCTACGCCTTCGACCCGGCGGCGACCCGGGGCCGCGCCCCCGTCGCCTGGCCCGAGCACTACGACGGCGTCCCGCTGTTCTACGAGTTCACCCGCAACCACATCAAGGGATTCCACCTCGCCGGGGAGGGCGTACCCGGAAGCGGCGGGGTGATCGGGGCCATCGAGGATGTCGTCCCCGGGATGCGCCTCTCCGCCCCCATCGACATGGAGTTCGGCCCCGACGGCGCGCCGTACGTGCTGGAGTACGGTCGGGGGTACTTCCAGGAGAACCCCGACGCGGAACTCTCCCGCATCGACTACATCGGACCCGGCGGCAACCACCCCGATCCCCGTGGTCTCGGCGGACGTCACCCGGGGCGAGGAGCCGCTGACGGTCTCCTTCTCCTCGGCGGGCACCATGGACCCCGACGGTGACCGCCTCCGGTACGAATGGGACTTCGACTCCGACGGGCGGGTCGACTCGCGGCCGGCGAACCCCGTGCACACCTACACCGAACCCGGTGTGCACACCGCCACCCTGAAGGTCACCGACCTCGGCGGCCGGCACCGCGGGAAGTCGGCCTCGGCCGGGATCGACATCACCGTCGGCGCGAACGAGGCCCCCGTCGTCACCTTCCTGCGACCGACCCCCGATCCGGACTTCGCCTTCGGGGACACCGTGGAGTACGAGGTGGAGGTGACCGACGACCAGCCGGTCGACTGTGCCCGGGTCACCGTGACCTACATCCTGGGCCACGACGACCACGGCCACCCCATGTCCACGGCGTCGGGCTGCGCCGGTTCCTTCGTCACCACCGTCCCCGAGGGACACGATGTCGAGGAGGACGATCTGCGGGCGGTCTTCGTCGCCTCCTACACCGACCCCGGTCTGAACGGTTTGCCCCCGCTCACCGGGAGCACCGAGGTCGTCCTGCTGCCCACCGGTTGATCGGGGCGGTGGGATCCGAGCCGCGGGGTCGCCCGCCCGGAACGGGGACCGTTCCGGGCGGGCGGACCGCCGCCGGGGGCTACTCGAAGATCTCCGGGTCGCCGGCGCCCCGCCGCACCACCTCGGCCACGCCGTCGGAGAAGTCGACGACCGTCGTCGGCTCGGTACCGCAGTCCCCGGAGTCCAGTACCGCGTCCACGGCGTGGTCCAGCCGCTCCTTGATGTCCCACCCGATGGTCAGCGGCTCCTCCTCGCCCGGCAACAGCAGCGTGCTGGAGAGCAACGGCTCGTCCAGTTCGGCGAGGAGGGCCTGCGCGACCGTGTGGTCGGGGATCCTGACCCCGACGGTCCTCTTCTTCGGATGCAGCATCCGGCGGGGGGCCTCGCTCGTCGCGGGCAGGATGAAGGTGTAGCTGCCCGGGGTGGCGGCCCGCACGGTGCGGAACACGGCGTTGTCCATCCGCGAGAACTGTCCCAGTTGGGCGAAGTCCCGGCACACCAGGGTGAAGTGGTGCCGGTCGTCCAGGCGCCGGATCTCCCGGATGCGGTCCAGACCCTCCTTGTTGCCGGGGTGGCAGCCCAGCGCGAAGCAGGAGTCCGTCGGGTAGACCACCAGTCCCCCGGACCGGATGATCTCCACGACCTGGCCGATCACACGGCGTTGCGGGTTGTCCGGGTGCACGTCGAAGTACTTCGCCATGCGCCGAGCCTACGACCGCGCCCCGTCCCCACCGGCCGCGACCCGCGCGGAACCCGAACCGGTGTTCACCGCCCGTCCGTCGGCCACTCCTCCGTCGGCTCCGTCAAAACCAGCGCGCGCAGCGCCTCGCCCACGGCCCGCGCCGCGGGGTGCTCCGCGGCCCCCCGCCGGTGGGCCAGGAGGGCCCGGCGCCGGATCGGCAACCACTCCCATACGACGCCGGACGGGGCGCCGGCGCGGACCGTCGCGGGGAGCAGGGCCACCCCCGCACCGATCGCCACCAGACCGAGGACGGTGTCGAAGTCGTCCACCCGGTGCCGGATCGAGGGCTCGAAACCCGAGGCGTGACAGGCCCGGACCGTCATGGCGTGGCAGAGCGTTCCCGGCGTGGCGGTGATCCACGGGAAGGCGCCCCACCACCGGGGCACCGG
>NZ_VKHT01000676.1 GCF_014141535.1 Streptomyces alkaliphilus
GAGCGCAGACGAGAGATATGGAAGTCTGGTGGGCGCGGGGATGTGTATGAGAGACAGGGATCACCGAGGTGGTGGTCCTCGCCGAGCCCGGAGCCGAACTCCTGCTCCCGCCCAAGGCCCTGACGCCGCGCACCGTCGGACTGATCGCCGTGGCGGAGGGGGAGCGGGCCTGCACCGAAGCCCTGGATCGCGCGGAGGCCGAGGTCACGGCCGTCCTCAAGGGCGACCCGATGGACGCTCTCGGCGCCCTCCTGGAGAACCCCGTCACCCGCCGGTACCTGGCTCCCGAACGTGGGCTGGAGAACATGGTGGTCCCCCAGCTGCGCAATGACTGGAACAGCTACGGCGCCGGTGGCGGCAAAGCGCTGAACCGGCCGGTGTTCCTGGACTCCACGGATCGTCGTCGGCTGGAGTCGGACCTCAACGGACTGTTCCGGCTTCTGACCACCATCCCGGACCGACTGTTCGACGGAGACCGCCGGGCCTTCGCCGAAGCCGTCGGGATGACCCCCACCCAGGTCGAGCTCGTGATGCGCGGGGCGGGACGACGACTGCCACCGATGTCCCGGGCCGACATGTACCGGGAACCGGGCGGCTTCCGGTTGATGGAGCTCAACACCGGTAGCTCGCTGGGCGGCTGGCAGATGGGCGAGTTCTCCCGTGATGTGCCGACCAACGCCGCCTTCCGGTCCTTCGCCGAGGCCGAGAACCTCGTCCATCCCGACCCGATCGGCGAGATCGCGCGGGTGCTCCGAGCCGAAACCGCACACGCCGGCTTCGATCTGCCCGGACGTCCCGTACTGGCCCTGACCGAATGGCCCGACAGCTATACGAAGACGAAGCCGTGGCTCGACTTCGTGGTGCCGGACTGGCTGCGCCACGGCTTCGACACCGTCGTCTGCCATCTCGGGGAGTTCGACTACCGGGACGGGGTGCCCCACATCCACGGCAGGAAGGTGGACGTGGTCTACCGCATCTTCCTGCCGGGGGAGATGGTTGACGAACAGCGCAGTCACGAGCTGGTCGACCCGCTGCTGGACGCCGTCTCCGCGGGCCACACCTTCCTGTTCGCCGGGCTCGACTGCGAGCTCTACGGGAACAAGGGCAGCCTGGCCATGCTCAGCGACGAGCGGAACCGCGACGCCTTCGGTGCCGATGAGCTCGCTCTGATCGAACGAATCCTGCCCTGGACCCGCTTCCTGCGGGACGAGGAGGTCTCGCGTGGAGGCCGGCGCGTCGACCTCCTCTCCCACGTGCTGGCCCACAAGGACCGGCTCGCCCTCAAGCCCACCCTGCTCTACGGCGGTGTGGGGGTCATACCCGGCTGGTCCGTGGAGCAGGACGAGTGGGAACACCACATCCGCGAGGCGGTGGACGGGCCGTTCGTCGTCCAGGAGCGGGTTCTTCCCGTCATGGAGCGGTTCGTGACCGAGGACGGACTCGGCTTCGAACGCATGGCCGTCGCCTACGGGGTGATGATGGTCGGCGACACCTACGCCGGCATGCTCGTGCGGGGAACGCCGGACCCCGATGTGGGAATCGTCAGCATGTCCAACGGCGCGCAGATCGGCTGCTGCTTTCACGTGGCGGACCGGCGAGGAGGTTCTCGATGAGTCCCCTCGCGCGGGGGGAACTCTGGCAGGACCGGGAATTCCTCAAACTCTGGTCCGGTGAGTCCGTCTCCCAGATGGGGGCGCAGATCACGCAGCTGGCCCTTCCGTTGGCCGCCGTCTACCAGCTCGACGCCACGGCCACCCAGCTCGGGCTGCTCAACTCCGCGAGTTTCGCGCCGTTCCTGGGCGCCACTCTTTTCATCGGGGTATGGGTCGACGGTCGCCGCCGCCGGCCGCTGATGATCGGAAGCAACCTGGGACGAGCCCTGCTGGTGGGCAGCATTCCGTTGGCCGCCTTCCTCGGCCTGCTGAGGATGGAGTACCTGTACATCACGGCCTTCGTCATCGGCGTACTGACCGTGACGTTCGATGTCTCCTACCAGTCCTACCTGCCCTCACTCATCCGGCGCGACCAGCTCGTGGAGGGGAACAGCAAGCTGCAGGCATCCGCCTCCGTCGCGCACATCGGTGGGCCGGGGGTGGCCGGTCTGCTGGTTGGTTGGATCACCGCCCCCTTGACTCTTCTGGTCAACTCCTTCTCCTACCTCTTCTCGGCAGCCTGTCTGCTGGCGATCCGTAGGCCCGAACCGCCCCCGGCGCCACCCCCGCGGAGCGCCTCGACGGCGAGCAGGATCGCCGAGGGGCTGCGCATCGTCCTCGGCAACGCCTCCATCCGCGCCATAGCGTTCCAGGCCGGGACGTACAACCTGTGCTGGATGTCTCTGCAGACGGTCTTCGTCATCTACGCGGCACGACAGCTGGGGATGTCGCCGGGGGCCATCGGCATCGTGTTGGGTGTCGGCGCCGTGGGTTCACTGGTCGGTGCGGTGGGTGCCCCCTGGTTCAAGCGCAGGCTGGGTCTGGGGCGGGCCATCATCACCGGATTGGTGCTGTGCTGCTCGGCGCCGATCCTGGTTCCGCTGGCACCCGATTCCTCGCTGCCCTCGCTCGCCCTGCTCGTCGCGGCCTTCGCGCTCTGCGGCGTCGGCTCGACCATGGCCACCGTGCACGCGGTCAGCCTGCGCCAGGCCATCACGCCGGACCACCTGCTCGGCCGTGTCAACGCCGGCTGCCGTTTCATCGCCTGGGGACCCCTGCCGCTGGGCGCTCTGATCGGTGGCTTCCTGGGAGACGCCATAGGGCTGCGTCCGACCCTTCTGGTGACCTCCCTGGCCTTCTCCACCGCGCTGTTGTGGATTGTCTTCTCACCGGTACGCGCCCTGAAGGACTTCCCCGCCCCGCCCCCGCAGGACGCCACCGCGTCCGCCGCGACCTGACCC
>NZ_VKHT01000677.1 GCF_014141535.1 Streptomyces alkaliphilus
GTCATCGGCCACCCCTCCTCCGTACGTTCCCGTACGCACCCGTCCGTTCCCGTCCGCGGAGCCGGTCGCGCGCATCCCCCGGGCCGGCCGTCCGCCCCTTCCCGGGGTGCCGTGCCGGGACCTCCCGTCGGCGACGGGCGATCCCACCCGGCAGGGTAGGGGAGCCGGCGCCGTCCGTCAGGACCGCGTCGGGGGCGCGGGGTGGAACCGGACACGACCGGGCCGGACCCGGGGTGGGTGCCGGACGGGTCAGTCGACCAGGGGCAGCAGCTCCGGCAACCGACCGTCCTGCTCCAGGGCCCGCAGCCGTCGCTCCTCCGGCACCGGGCCGTAGTCGGTGGTCCGCATCCGGTGGGGCCGGCCCGCCGCCTCGGCGATGGCCCGCAGGTCCGCCACCGAGCGGTGGGAGCCGTACCGGGAGCCCGCCATCCGGGAGATGGTCTCCTCCATCAGCGTGCCGCCCAGGTCGTTGGCGCCCGAACGGAGCATCCGTGCCGCGCCCTCGGCACCGAGCTTGACCCAGCTGGTCTGGATGTTGGTGATGTGCGGGTGCAGCAGCAGCCGTGCCATGGCCGTGACCGCCAGGTTGTCGCGGAGGGTCGGCCCCGGTCGGGCGATGCCCGCCAGGTAGACCGGCGCGTTGGTGTGGATGAAGGGCAGGGTCACGAACTCGGTGAACCCGGCCACGCCCTTCTCCTCGTTGGCCCGCTGCACGGCCGCCAGGGTGCGCAGGTGCCCCAGCCAGTGCCGGGGTTGGTCCACGTGGCCGTACATCATGGTGGACGAGGAGCGCAGCCCCACCTCGTGGGCGGTGGAGACGACCTCGATCCAGGTGGCGGCCGGCAGCTTTCCCTTGGTGAGGACCCACCGGACCTCGTCGTCCAGGATCTCGGCGGCGGTGCCGGGGATGGAGTCCAGGCCCGCCTCCCGGGCAGCGATCAGCCACTCGCGGATCGACAGCCCCGTACGGGAGGCGCCGTTGACGACCTCCATCGGCGAGAAGGCGTGCGCGTGGATGCCCGGGACCCGCTCCTTCACCGCCCGCACCAGGTCGAAGTAGGCGGTGCCCGGCAGGTCGGGGTGGATGCCGCCCTGCATGCACACCTCGACCGCCCCCACGTCCCAGGCGCCGGCGGCCCGCTCGGCGACCTGTTCCAGGGAGAGCGTGTAGGCGTCGGCGTCGGTGCGGCGCTGGGCGAAGGCGCAGAACCGGCAGCCGGTGTAGCAGACGTTGGTGAAGTTGATGTTGCGGGTGACGATGAGGGTCACCTCGTCGCCGACGGTGTCGCGGCGCAGGTCGTCCGCGATCCGGCACAGGGCGTCCAGGGCCGGGCCGTCGGCGTGCAGCAGGGTCAGCGCCTGCTCGTCGGTCAACGCGGTGGGGTCGTCGGCGGCGGTGGAGAGCGCGGCGCGCAGGTCGCTGTCCACCCGCTCGGGGGTCATGCCGGGGGCGGCGCTGCGGCGCAGTTCCTCCCAGTCGCCGTAGACCTCGTCGAAGTCGGTGCGGCGGTCGCCGGTGCGGCCCTCGGTGTCGATGGTGCGGTGCAGATCGGTGCGGCCCGACGCGGTCAGCGGACGGTCCGGCTCCTGCCAGGGGCGCCCGACCGGCCGGGCCGACTCGTCGGCGAGACCGGTGGCGGGGTCGGCGAGGGCGGTGACGTGCGGCAACAGCCGGGGGTCCAACCAGGGCTCGCCGCGCCGGATGAACTCCGGGTGGATGGTGAGGCGCTCGCGCAGCACGAAGCCGGCCTCGGCGGTGCGTCGGGCCAACTCGTCGATGTGCGGCCAGGGGCGCTCGGGGTTGACGTGGTCGGGGGTGAGCGGCGAGACGCCTCCCCAGTCGTCGATGCCGGCGGCCAGCAGCAGGGCGTACTGCTCGTCGGCGAGGTTCGGCGGGGCCTGGATGCGGGCCTCGGGGCCCATCAGCAGACGGGTCACGGCGATCGTGGCGGCCAGCTCGGACAGTTCGGCGTCGGGGACGCCCCGCATGGCGGTGTCCGGTTTGGCCCGGAAGTTCTGGATGATGATCTCCTGGACGCCCCGGTGGGCGCGCGCCGTGCGGCGCAGGGCGAAGAGGGATTCCACCCGCTCCCGCACGGTCTCCCCGATGCCGATGAGCAGACCGGTGGTGAAGGGGACGGCCGACCGTCCGGCGTCCTCGAGCACCCGCAGGCGCACGGCGGGCTCCTTGTCCGGGGAGCCGTGGTGGGGGCCGCCGGGCTCGGACCACAGCCGCTCGGCGGTGGTCTCCAGCATCATGCCCATTGAGGGCGCCACCGGCTTGAGCCGCTGGAAGTCGGACCAGCCCAGCACCCCGGGGTTGAGGTGGGGGAGCAACCCGGTCTCCTCCAGGACCCGGATGGCCATGGCCCGCACGTAGGCGAGGGTGTCGTCGTAGCCGTGCGCGTCGAGCCACTCGCGGGCCTCGGGCCACCGGTCCTCGGGGCGGTCGCCGAGGGTGAACAAGGCTTCCTTGCAGCCCTGTGCGGCGCCCCGGCGGGCGATGTCCAGCACCTCGTCGGGGCTCAGGTAGGGCTGGTGCCCGGCGCGGCGCAGCTTTCCGGGGACGGTGACGAAGGTGCAGTAGTGACAGCGGTCCCGACACAGCCGGGTGAGGGGGATGAAGACCTTCTTGGAGAAGGTGATCACACCGGGCCGACCCGCCGCCTCCAGGCCGGCGTCCCGGACCCGGGAGGCGACCGAGCACAGTCGCTCCAGGTCGGTGTCGCGGGCCGTCAGCAGAACGGCGGCCTCGGCCGCGTCGAGGGTCACGCCGTTCTCGGCGCGACGCAACGCGCGTCGCATGGCGGTGGCCCCGGGGCGGTGCGCGCTCGTGGTCATCCCCCGAGCATACGAGCCGGACCCCGGGGCCACCGCCATGC
>NZ_VKHT01000678.1 GCF_014141535.1 Streptomyces alkaliphilus
CCTCCGCCCACCGATGCCCCCGAACCCGACGCCGACGCCGTCCACGACCCCCCGGGGAGCTCCGACACCGAGGGGGAGGACGCTCCCACCGCGCGGGAGGACGATCCCCCGGGCCCGTCCGTCGACCGCCGGGAGGTGGAGCACGCAGCCGGTCCCGGCCCCGGTGGCGACCTCTTCCGCCAGTACCTGCGGGAGATCGGCCGCGTTCCGCTGCTCACCGCCGCCGACGAGGTCGAGTTGGCCCGTCGCATCGAGGCGGGCGTGCTGGCCGAGCACAAGCTGGACACCCTCCGGACCCCCGACGCCCGACTCGCCCTGGACCTCGACCGGCTGGTGGTGCGCGGACGGCTCGCCAAACGGCGGCTCATCGAGGCCAACCTGCGGCTCGTGGTCTCCATCGCCAAGCGCTACCTCGGCCGGGGTCTGACCATGCTCGACCTGGTGCAGGAGGGGAACCTCGGACTGATCCGGGCGGTCGAGAAGTTCGACCACGCCCGCGGTTTCAAGTTCTCCACCTACGCGACCTGGTGGATCCGGCAGGCCATGTCCCGGGCCATCGCCGACCAGGCGCGCACGATACGGGTGCCGGTGCACGTGGTGGAACTGATCAACCGGGTGGTGCGCACCCAGCGCGCCATGCTCCAGGAGCGCGGCGTGGAACCCGGGGTCGAGGAGGTCGCCGCCCGCCTCGACCTCACCCCCGAGCGGGTGGGGGAGATCCTCAACCTCGCCCGGGACCCGGTCTCCCTCCAGGCCCCGGTGGGGGAGGAGGACGACATCCACTTCGGTGACCTCATCGAGGACGCCGACCTGCTCGGGCCCGCCGAGTCCGCCACCCTCCTGCTGCTGCGCGAACAACTGCACGCGGTGCTCTCCACCCTCGGCGACCGCGAACGACGGGTGGTGGAACTGCGCTACGGCCTCTCGGACGGCCGTCCCCGCACGCTCGAGGAGATCGGGCAGATGTTCGGGGTGACCCGGGAGCGCATCCGGCAGATCGAGCACAAGACGCTCCACAAGCTCCGCACCCACACCTACGCCGGTCAGTTGCGCGGCTACCTCGACTAGAGGGAGCCGACATCACCTCCCGGAGTCGACGGCCCGGGAGGGCCGGTGCCGCCGCCGGTTCCCCGTCCACCTCCCCGGGGCGGGGAACCGGCGGCCCGGCCCCGGGGGCCGGGCCGCGCGGCACCCCCGCTCAGTCGCCCGCCGGTCCCAGGGCCCCGGGGTGGCGCTCCTCGCGGACGGTCGTGAACTGCTGCCGGACCGCCCGGCCGACAGCGAGGGCCTCCTCGTCCGGACGCAGCGTCTCGCCCCGGGGCGAGGGCCAGGCCGGCGGCTCCGCTCCCGAGGAGGAGTTCTCCGAGGCGGCGAGCGCCCACGCCGCCTGGCGGGCCGCGCCCAGCGCCGCCCAGTCCGCGGGTTCGGGCACCACCACCTCGGCCTCCAGCAGTCCCGGCGCCAGCGCCCGTACGGCCGGCAGTTGCGCCACCGGCCCCAGCAGGAAGACCCGGCCGATCCGCACTCCCCGCGAGCGCAGCACCCCGGCCGCGTCCGCCACCCCGCACAGCATCCCCTCGAAGGCGGCCCGCGCCAGGTGCTCGGGCCGCATGCTCTCCCGCCGCAGGCCGGCCAGTGTCCCCGCGGTGTGCGGCAGCGCCGGGACCCGTTCACCCGCCAGGTACGGCAGCAGCACCAGGCCGTGGGCACCCGGGGTCGAGGTCAGCGCCAGCGCGGACAGCTCCTCGGGGGAGCGGCCCAGCAGGTCCGCGGTGCCCCGCAGCACCCGGTTGGCGTTGAGCGTGCGCACCACCGGCAGGTGCAGGCCGGTGGCGTCGGCGTAGGAGGTGACCATCCCGTCGGGATCGGGGGCCGCCGCCCCGTGCACGGCGCAGATCGAGGCGGAGGCGCCCAGCGAGATCACCGCGTCGCCCGACCCCAGGCCCAGCCCCAGCGCGGCGGCCATGGTCTCCCCGGTGCCGGCGGAGATCAACAGCCCCTCGGGGGTGCGGCCGGCCGCCTCGGCGGGGCCGAGGACGGTCGGCAGTTCGGCGGGGCGGCCCAGCGCCAGCTCCAGCAGGTCCGGCCGCCAGCGCTCCTCGGCCGGGGACCAGTACCCGGTTCCCGACGCCCCGCCCCGGTCGGTGGTGAACCGTTCCGGACGTCCCAGCAACTGCCACACCAGCCAGTCCTGCGGCTGGAGCACCGCGGCGGTGCGCCGGGCGAGTTCCGGCTCGGTGCGGGCCAGCCACGCCAGTTGCGCCACCGGATGTCCGGTCTGCGGGACGGCCCCCACCGCGCCGGTCCACGCGGCGGCGCCCCCCAGCGCGTCGATCAGGTCGACCGCGGCGCCCTGCATCCGTTGTTCCTCCGAGAGCGCGGCGCGCACCGGGTTGCGGGCACCGTCCAGCGCCACCACCGCCTGCTGCCGGGCGGCCACGCCGATGGCGGCCACGTCCTCGAGGATGCCGCCCCCGGCGGCTTCCCCCAGGGAGAGAAGCCAGGATTCGGGGGGCGCCTGACCGGTGGTGGGATGCTCGGCGTGCCCGTGCCGCAGCACCTCCCCGGTCTCGGCGTCACAGACGACGATGCTGGTCCAGCCGGACGAACTGTCCAGGCCGGCGACGATCCGCGTGCCACTGCCCATGGCATCGATCATGCACCATCGCGATCCCCGGCGGGGCACCCGTGACCACCGCCGTTCGCGGTGCGGGCGCCGGGCGTTCCCCGTGGGCCGCTTCGTCGTGCTTGTCTCGTGCCCGCCGGCGTGGCCGCCCGGCAGCGGGCGGTGGCGATGTCGTCGGGGTGTTGTGAGGCGGGGAGAGCGTTGATAAAACGTTTCAATGGCCTCTTCGGACCCCTCCCCCCTGGTGCTGACC
>NZ_VKHT01000679.1 GCF_014141535.1 Streptomyces alkaliphilus
GGGATGGGGGCCGGGTCGGGGTCCGCCTCCGACCCGACGGGATCCCCCTCCGGGTTCTCCGGGGTGACGGGGCCACTTGAAGGAGCCCCCGGCACCCGACGGGGCCGGGCGGCGGTACCGAAGAAGTCGAAGCCCTTGCCCCGGAGCCGGCCCCCGGCACGCGAACGCTCCCGGGCCGACCCGTCGGCACCGCCGGTCCGCTCCGCGTCGGCCGTCGCGGAGCCCCGCACGGGCTCGGACGACGCCGTCCGCGGGGTCAGGGAGTTCAGGGCCGACAGCGCCCGCCGGTACAACTCGGCCCCGGGCCCCGGGGCGTCGGAGGTCGCCCCCTCCGTCCCGGCAACGCCCTCGGGGCCGCCGTCGACATCGGCGGGATCACCCGTGTTCCCGGCCGCCCCCTCCAGCACCGGTACCGGACGCGCGGCCTCCAGCGCCAGCCGGCGACGTCCCTCCAGGGCGTGCGCGCGGTCGTTCTCCGCCCGGGCGTACCGGCGCAGCAGATCGGCGTGCTCGCCGCGCAGCCGTCCCAACTCGGCGCGCTTGGCCCGGACCTTCTCCTCCAGGGAGGCCACCAGCTCCTGCGCCTCCTCCAGCTCCGCCTGGCGCTCGTCCAGCCGCCAGGACAGGGCCGCGCCGGCGGCCCGCTCCTTGGCGACCCGCCGGCCCGCCTCGGAGTCCCACGCGCGCAGCAGTATCGCGCCGACCACCGCGGAGAGGGCGGCCAGCACGGCCAACAGCCGCAGCAGCCAGGTGGGGGCGCCCCCCACGAACAGCGCCGTCGCGGCGCACAGCGCCGCGAAGCCGCCCACACCGGCGGGAACCGCCACCCGGTGCAGCGGCGCGTGTCGATGACGTCCACGTGCCATGGCCGAAACCTACCGTGACCCCCGCACATGGGGGAGAGCGTTCGGGGACTGTTCCCCGCCGGTTACCCATCGGATGCCGACCCCACACCCGTCCGCCGATCACGGGCCCCGGGGATCCGCGCCCGTGATCGCCGGAGGCGTCACATCGGGGAACCGAGCGGTCCCCCGTTGCCGTTCTCCTCCGGCTCGTCCCCCCGCAGGCGACAGACCCGCTGCAGGAACAGCGCCGCCGCGCACACGGCCGCCGCCGCCAGCACGGTCAACCCCGCGTACAACGCCTGCTCCCGCCGCGCCGGCACGTCCATGCGTTCCAGCAGCAGGAAGATGCCCAATCCGCAGTACAGGCCCCCCACCAGCGCCGAGACCAGGGCGCTCGCCTGACCGAGCATCACCGACCGGGCGGCGCCCAGCGGATCCACCGGCCGGGCCCCCGGCCGCAGCTCCCGGCGCGCCCGCAACCGGGAACGCAACGACAGCGCCATGGCGAACAGCAGCCCCGCGAGCATCGCGAACACCACCGGCGCGGGCCAGGGGACGGCGGGCAGGGTGCCGCGCGCGTCCCACAACCCCGATCCCGCCCAGGCCAGACCCGTCGCCGCGACGAAGATCAGTACCAACACGCCCACCCGCAGCTGGTTCACCGCAGCCTCACCGTCACCCGCATCCGTCGTGCCGTCACCATGGTCGCCCCGGGTCGCCGGGACCCTCGTCCCGGCACGGAGCCGGCCGAGGCGCCGGTCTTTCCCGGGGCCGTTCCCCCGCTCCTGCCCGGACGCGGGGCGACCTCACCTCGGCAGCACCAACTCCACGTCCTCCCGCCGGGTCACGCCCTGGTCGCCCACCATCGGCAACAGGCCGGCCAGCGCGCCGTGTCCCGGCACCTCACCGTCCGGCTCGATGTCGTGCCAGGGCACCAGCACGAAGGCCCGCTCATGGGCGCGCGGATGCGGCAGCGTCAGCACCGGATCGTCGGAGATCACGCCCTGGTAGGCGACGATGTCCACGTCGATGGTGCGCGGCCCCCACCGTTCGTCACGGATGCGCTCGAACGCCTCTTCGATGGCATGCGCCCGCTCCAGCAACGAGGAGGGGGGAAGGGTGGTGCGCAGCAGCACCACCGCGTTGAAATAGGTCTGCTGGGTGCCCGGCTCCACCCCCCACGGTTCGGTCTCGTACACCGGGGAGACCGCCTTGACCCGCACGCCCGGGGTGTCCTCCAGGGCGTCGATCGCCCCCTGAAGGGTCTCGAGACGATTCCCCAGATTGCTGCCCAGGGAGATCACGGCACGCTGCGGGTTGTGCAGGGTCGAGTCGGCGGCGTCCACCCGGCTCACCACGGAACGCGGTACCGGCTGCACGGTCGGGTCGGGAAACGCGGCACTGTCGGGTGTCATGCTCGGCTCCGCTTGATGGTGATGGTCACGTCGTCGAAGGGCACGGTGATGGGGGCCTGCGGCTTGTGCACGGTCACCTCGACCTCCCGCACCGCCCCGTGGTCCAGGCACCGCGCCGCGATCCGCTCGGCCAGGGTCTCGATGAGGGCGAAGGGCTCACCGGAGACGATCTCCACGACCTCCTGCGCCACGACCCCGTAGTGCACGGTGCGCTCCAGGTCGTCGGCCGCGGCGGCCGGGCGGATGTCGGTGCCCAGCACCACGTCCACCACGAAGGTCTGCCCCAGACTCCGCTCCTCCGGAAGAGCGCCGTGGAATCCCCGGGCACGCAGTCCGCGCAGGGCGATACGGTCCACGATTGCCTCACTCCCTCCGGCCGGACACGGTCCCGGGACGCGACGAGGCGGCCGGGTGCTCTCGCGGGTGGGTCCGGCATGCTGTGCCCGGCAATCTACCGGGGGCCCGTGACACCCCCGGGAACGGGGCCCGGCCCGGCCCGATCCGCCTCCGGCCCGGGGCCGCCCCATACCCGGCCCGGACCCCGCCCATGCACGACGGTCGCATCGGAAACCCGAGAGGTCGGCACAAGATCACCGCCCTCCGGTCACTCCCCGCT
>NZ_VKHT01000068.1 GCF_014141535.1 Streptomyces alkaliphilus
CGACCGCCCCGACCGCCCCGATCGACCCGACATCCCGACCGCTCCCCGGGCTCGGACGGCGCCCCGGGGCTTCCGGCGACCGTCGGGGCTCACTCGAGTCGACGAAAGCGGTTCACCGTCACCGCCGTGATCGCGTACAGCAGGGAGACTCCCAACAACAGCGGCACGGAGCGACCGTCCGGGGGCAGCATCAGGGCGGCCACCCCCGCCGCGCCCACGAAGGCGACGTTGAACAGCATGTCGTACAGGGAGAAGACGCGGCCCCGGAACCGGTCGTCCACCGTGGACTGCACCACGGTGTCCGTCACGATCTTCGATCCCTGGGTGACCACCCCGAGCACGAAGGAGGCGACGAGGATCGGCAGCGGACGGAAGGTGAGACCCAGGGCCGGTACCAGCACGGCCGCGATGGCGGCACAGAGAGCGAACCACCCCAGGCGGCCCAGACGCTCCACAGCCCAGGGGGTCATCACCGCCGCGACGAAGAAGCCCGCTCCGGAGACGCCGACCACCAGGCCCAGCATCGCCATCCCGGCCCCGACCTCGGCATCCCCGCCCCAGGCGTGACGAGCGAGCATCAGGACGGTCACCAGCAGCGCCCCGTAGCAGAAACGCATCACACCGAGCGCGCCCAGCGCACGCGCCGCCGGACGACGATCGGCGAGGTGGCGCAGCCCGTCCACCAGTCCCCGCACGGTCTCCAGCAGTGCCCGACGCACCGTTCCCCGGGCCTCCCCGGGGTCGGGCCCCAGTTGGTCGCGGCCCAACGCCAGGGCCGCCGCACCGGCGAGGACGTAGAAGGCGGCGGCACAGAGCAGGGCGAGGACGTCGCCCGCCCATCGGGTCTCCACCACCGCGTGGAGCACGAATCCGGAGGCGCCCCCGATGGTGGCCGCCACTGTTCCGGCCGTGGGCGAGAGGGAGTTGGCGACCACCAGGCGCTCCCGGTCCACCACCCGGGGCAGGGAGGCGGACAGGCCCGCGAGGATGAAGCGGTTGACCGCCGTGACCATCAACGCCGAGAGGTAGAACAGCCAGATGGGGGCGCCCCCCAGTACCAGTGTGCAACTGGCCGCGGTGAGCCCGGCGCGCAACAGATTTCCATACAGCAGGACCTGACGTCGACTCAGGCGATCGAGGAAGACCCCGGCGAAGGGGCCGAGGACGGAGTAGGGGAGCAGGAGCACGGCCATGGCCGCCGCGATGTCCGCCGGGGTCGCCTGCTGCTCGGGGGAGAAGACCACGTAGGTCGCCAACCCCACCTGGAAGACGCCGTCGGAGAACTGGGAGAGGAGGCGGACGGCGAGCAGCCGCCGGAAACCGCGGAACCGCCAGAGGGTCCGCACATCGGCGATGACCGACATCAGGTGGGGCTTCCTTCCGGTGGTCCGGTTTCCCGGGAGGTGCCCCCGAGGGACTCGCCCCCTTCGTTCCGGGGGTGTTCGGCTTTCCCGGCATCGTGTTTCACGTGAAACACGATGCCGGCCGGGACCGCCGGCAGGTCTCCCCCGCCCCCGGGGACCACCGCTCCGCGATGCTCCGGCGGAAGGGCCGGGATGTGCGGCCGTAGGGCGAAGCGATCCGCCGCGCCGTTCAGGATCCCACCGGCCGGATCGTCCGAGCCATCGGCGCGCACCGGATCCCGGGCCGGACGCAGGATGTCCCGGAACACCACCAGGCACAACCAGGCGGTGGCGGCCAGGTGGAGGGCGATCGCGAGGTGGTAGCCGCCCCGGGGAAGGCCCGGTTCGCCGGTGGTCTGCGCCAGATACATCCAGATCGCCAGGAAGTACAGCACCTCCGCGGCCTGCCAGATCAACAGGTCCCGCCACCGGGGTCTGGCCAGGACGGCCAGGGGGATCAACCACAGAACGTACTGGGGTGAGTACACCTTGTTGAAGAGGATGAAGATCGCCACCGCGAGGAAGACCAGTTGCGGCAGGCGCGGGCGCCGGGGGGCCACGAAGGTCACCACCGCCAGGACCATCCATCCGGCCAGGGTGGCCGCGGTGGCCAGCAGGTTCACCCGCTCCGTTCCGAGGGACAGGTCGGTGCGCTGCACCATCAGCAACCAGAGCGAGCCGAAGTCGACCGAGCGTTCCCTGCTGAAGGTGTAGAAGGTCGCCCACCCCTCCCGGGCCACCAGCATCACCGGCAGGTTGACCAGCGTCCAGGAGATCACCGCCCCGCCGCAGGTGGCGATCAGGGGGCGGAGGCGACCGGCGCGCAGACACAGCAACAGCAATGGCCCCAGGACGAGCACCGGGTACAGCTTGGCGGCGGTCGCCAGCCCGATCAGCAGGCCCGCCGCGAACGGTCGGCTGCGGGACCACAGCAACAGGCCGATCAGCAGCAGGGCGCCGGCGAGGAGGTCCCAGTTGATGGTGGCGGTGAGGGCCAGCGCCGGTGAGAGCGCCACCATCAGTCCGTCCAGGGGGCGACGCGGGTGGATCCGGGAGACGCACAGCGCGATCACCACCGCGCAGATCATCAGCATCCCCGCGTTCACCGACCAGTAGTACTGCTCGGGTCGGTGGGACTGCGCGCCACCGGGGGTGAGCCAGGCCGCCACCTCCATGAAGGCACCGGTCAGAACCGGGTACTCCAGGAACTCCATCCCCGCCCCCAACTCCTCGGGGATGCGGTCGAGGTAGGGGATCAGGCCGTCCGCGAAGCCGCGTGCCCGGTACAGGTGGGGGATGTCGGAGTAGCAGGCCCGGGTGTACTGGGTGGCCGGGCCGTGGAACCAACCGGTGGTCCAGCAGGGCAGCTTCTGCACCATGCCGAGGGCGAACATCCCGATCGAGGTCAGCGCCACCACCCGCAGGGGCGTCCACCAGCCGACCCCGACACCGGCGTGCCGGCCGCGTGGGCCACCGATCAGCTCGCTGCCGGCCTCGGCCACCGGGTCCCGTCCGGCGTCCCGACCCGGCTCCCCCTCCGACGGTCCCCCCGGGCGGAACGACCCATCCGGGGCCCCGGCACGGGGGAGGGGCCGTGCGGAGGACGGCGGGTCGCTGTGCACCATGACCCACATCCTGCCGCACGGCCCCTCGCCGGGCGATCAGGTCCGCGGCCCGACTCCGCCGGGCCGCGGTTCCCCGGGCACCGGGCTAACCGGTGCCCCCGTTGTTGCGTCCGAGGATCGCTCCCTGGCCGCCGCTCGGTTGATCGGTCGTTCCCTCGTCGGCGCCGCTGTCGTCACCGGGGTCACCGGTGTCCCCCCCGCCGCCGTCCGCGCCGGTCTCGCCGCCGCCGTTGTGGCCGCCGTTGTTGTTGCCGCCGGACCACCAGCCGCCGTTGTTGCCACCGTTGTCGTTGCCCTGGTTGGTGCCCTCGGTGGGCTCCGGTTCGGGCTCGGGCTCGCGGGTGGGCTCCGGTTCGGGCTCCGGCTCCTCGGTCTCCTCCGGCTCCTCGGTCTCCTCCGGCTCCTCGGTCTCCTCGATGGTCTCGGTGGGCGTGGGCTCCGGGCTGCGGGCGCCACCGCCGTACCAGATCTCACCGATGTCGCGGGGCTCGGGGAAGGCGGTCTTCTCGTCGTCCTTGGTGGCTTCCTTCATGAAGTTCACCCACACCTCGGCCGGGAAGCCGGAGCCGTGGACCTTCTCCACACCGCCGGTGCCGCGCATGGACATGAAGCGACGGTCCGGGTCGTCCGGCTCCATGTCCTGCGGGTAGCGGAACATGCCGACCGCGGTGGACAGGTGCGGGGTGTATCCCACGAACCAGGCGCTGACGTTGTCGTCGGTGGTGCCGGTCTTGGCCGCCACCGGACGGCCGAGGGCCCGGGCCGGCTTGCCGGTGCCGTTCTCCACCACGTCGACCAGGACGTCGGTGACGTTGTCGGCCACCGCGGTGTCGAAGACCCGCTTGAGCGTGGTCTCGTGCTCGTAGATGAGACCGTCGTTGTTCTCCACCCGGGTCACCGAGTACGGGTCGGCCTGCTCGCCGCTGGCGGCGAAGGTGGCGTAGCCGTCGGCCATCCGGATGGCGCTGGGGGTGGAGACGCCGAGCGCGAAGGAGGGCACGCTGTCGTCGTGGGCGCCGAGGCTGCCCTCGCGCAGACCGGCGTCGATGGCGGCCCGGGCCACCCGGTCGATGCCGATGTCCATCGCCAGCTGCACGAAGGGGGAGTTGGCCGAGACCTCCATGGCGCGACGCAGGGTGATCTCACCCTCCTCGTTGCCCTCGAAGTTGTTCTGGCGCAGTTCCAGCTCCTCGCCGGTCTCCGGGTCCTCGCCCTTCCACACCTCACCGTTCCAGTACTCGATGAGGAGCCCGTTCTCACTGTTGTAGATGCTCTCCGGGGAGAGCGGGGTGCGGGCGTCATCGGGCTGGTCGGCCGGTTTGAGCGGGTCGCGGACCCCGTCGCGCAGCGCCGCGGCCAACACGAAGGGCTTGAAGGTCGAACCGACCTGCACGTCCTCGCGGTTGGCGTTGTTGACGAAGTGCTCGGTGGCCGAGACGCCACCGTACAGGGCGACGATCGCACCGTCCTTCGGCACCACGGCGGCGCCGCCGAACTGCACGTAGCGGTCGGCCTCCCGCTCCTCGGGGTCGAAGTTCTCCATGACCTCCTTGACCGCGTTCTCCATCTCGGTCATCTTCTGGCGGTCGAAGGTGGTGTGGATCTGGTAGCCGCCGCGGGCCAGGTCCTCGGCGGTGAGGATCTCGTTGGCGGTGATGTAGCCGTCGACGAGGTCGGTCAGGTAGCCGATCTGGCCCGCCTTCTCGGTGGCGGTGCGCGGCGGCTTGGGCATCGGGAACTCGGTGTACTGACCGCGCTCCTCCCTGCTGAGGGTGCCCACCTCGACCCGGCGGTTCAGCACCCAGGCCCAGCGGTCGGCGGCGCGCTCCAGGTTCTCCTGCGCGGCGGCCTCGCCCCGGGTTCCCCCGGTCGGGTCGTAGTAGTCCGGGCCCTTGAGCAGGGTGGTCATGAAGGCGGCCTCGCTCGGGTCGAGCTTCTCCGCGTCCTTGCCGTAGTAGGCGTGCGAGGCGGCCTGGATGCCGTAGGCCCCGCGCCCGAAGTAGGCGGTGTTGAGGTAGCCCTCGAGGATGTCGTTCTTCTCGACCGTGGTCCCCACCTTGATGGAGATCATCAGCTCCTTGAACTTGCGCTCGAGGGTCTGCTCCTGGCTGAGGTAGTTGTTCTTGACGTACTGCTGGGTGATGGTCGAGCCGGACTGGGTGCTCCCACCGCGGGCCATGTTGACCACCGCGCGGGCGATACCCATCGGGTCCACACCGCTGTCCTCGCGGAAGGTGTGGTTCTCGGCGACGATCACCGCCTCCTGCAGATGCTTCGGCATCTGGGTGATCGGGATGTTCTGCCGGTTGAACTCGCCGCCGCCGGCGACCACCATCTGGGTGCCGTCGGCCCAGTAGTAGACGTTCTTCTGCTGCTTGGCCGCCGCGTTCTGGTCGGGGACGTCGACGAGGGCGTAGGCCAGACCGACCATGCCGAGCATCATGCCGAAGCAGGCCACCGCGGCGGCGAGCCACTGCTTCCAGGACGGGATCCAGCGCCACACGCCGTACTTCCCGGCCCGGGGGTAGTCGATCAGTCGCTTCTTCGCCGGCATCTCCGGGGCGCGCCGGCGAGCGGAGCGACCCGAGGGAAGCGCGGCGGCCGCGCCGCCGGCGCCCAGCGCCGCCGCACCGCCGGCGGCACGTCGGCGTCCGCCGCCCTGCGCGGCGCGGCGGGCCTCGGCACGGCTGCGCGGCGGGCCGTCGACGCCCCCGCTGCCGAAGGCGGACGTGGTCTCCCGGCCCCCCCGGCCTCCGGTGGGCGGCGGGGCGGCCCGGCGGCCGGAGGATCCCGCTGCGCGGCGGCCGCGCGACTGCGGCGGCTTGCGACGGTGCTCGCTCATGGGACAGCTTCTCCTAGGACGGACACAGACGTCTGGGACCGGCGGTATCCGTCGCCGCCGGCCACTCCACTCCCCCGATGTGTGCTTCAGCCAACGGCTCAGGGCACACGACACCACGGGGGAGGACGCTTCCGCGCGCCCCGTGGTTCCCGGCTGTCCCGGACGTGTGCTGCACGGCACCAGCGTACGCAGGGAAAGAACATGCCTTTCACCAGCTTTTCCGACATAAGAGGCAATGCGTGCGTGGTGAATCCCGGATGTGATCCCCTTCACCCCCTCGTTGCCCGGGGGTCTCCTTGCCGTACTCTCCACGGCGTTCTATCGTTCAGATGTATCGACTCGATACATCGGCTCGGTACACCGCCCCTCGCGGGCGGCCCCGGGGCGCGATCGACAAGCGATCGGTTGCCCCGTCATCGGCACGACACACGGCACGAACGGGTTACGACGGCGGTATGCGGACGGAGGTGGCGGCCCCCCATGAGCAGACGCTCCGGCGTGTTGGAGTTCGCCGTCCTCGGCCTGCTCCGCGAGGCCCCGATGCACGGCTACGAGCTGCGCAAGCGGCTGAACACCTCCCTCGGCGTCTTCCGTGCCTTCAGCTACGGCTCCCTCTATCCGTGTCTGAAAACCCTGGTGCGGCAGGGATGGTTGACCGAGGAGTCGGGGTACGGCCCCGAGGAGGCCGTCGCGGCCACGCTCACCGGACGTCGCGCGCGGATCGTCTACCGGCTCACCGCCGAGGGCAAGGAGCGCTTCGAGGAGCTGCTCGCCCAGACCGGGCCCGACGCCTGGGAGGACGAACACTTCGGCGTGCGCTTCGCCTTCTTCGGCCAGACCTCCCGCGATGTGCGGATGCGCGTCCTGGAGGGACGCCGCAGTCGGCTGGAGGAACGGCTGGACCGCATGCGGGCCTCACTGGCCCGCACCCGCGAGAAGCTGGACGACTACACCCTCGAACTGCAGCGCCACGGAATGGAGTCCGTGGAACGCGAGGTCCGCTGGCTCAACGAGCTGATCGAGAGCGAGCGGGAAGGACGCGACCGACGGGGGCGTCGCCCGACGTCCGGTGAGCCGGGGGCCCAGGCGCCCTCCGGCCCGTCGTCGCCGGGAGAACCGGACGGCCCGTCCCGCGACCGGGGCGCTGTCGGACCGGATCCGTCCGAGGACACCACCACCTGAAACCCCGCGAGGACGCGGGGAATCGTCGAGAACATTTAGGGAGCAACCGGAATGGGTTCGGTTCGCGTAGCCATCGCCGGCGTGGGCAACTGCGCCGCCTCGCTGGTGCAGGGCGTCGAGTACTACAAGGACGCCGCCCCGGACAGCAAGGTCCCGGGCCTGATGCACGTCCAGTTCGGCGACTACCACGTCCGGGACATCGAGTTCGTCGCCGCCTTCGACGTGGACGCCAAGAAGGTCGGCATCGACCTGTCCGACGCCATCGGCGCCAGCGAGAACAACACCATCAAGATCTGCGACGTCCCGCCGACCGGTGTGAACGTCCAGCGCGGCGAGACGCGTGACGGCCTGGGCCGCTACTACCGCGAGACCATCGTCGAGTCCGACGAGCCCGCGGTGGACGTGGCGCAGGTGCTCCGTGACACCCGTGCCGACGTGCTGGTCTGCTACATGCCGGTGGGCTCCGAGGACGCCGCCAAGTACTACGCGCAGTGCGCCCTGGACGCGGGCGTGGCCTTCGTCAACGCGCTGCCCGTCTTCATCGCGGGCACCAAGGAGTGGGCGGACAAGTTCACCGCCGCCGGTGTCCCGATCGTCGGCGACGACATCAAGTCGCAGGTGGGCGCGACCATCACCCACCGCGTGATGGCCAAGCTGTTCGAGGACCGGGGCGTCATCCTGGACCGCACCATGCAGCTGAACGTCGGCGGCAACATGGACTTCAAGAACATGCTGGAGCGCGACCGGCTGGAGTCCAAGAAGATCTCCAAGACGCAGGCCGTCACCTCCCAGATCCCCGACCGCGACCTGGGCGAGAAGAACGTCCACATCGGCCCGTCCGACTACGTGGCCTGGCTGGACGACCGCAAGTGGGCCTACGTCCGCCTCGAGGGACGCGCCTTCGGTGACGCGCCGCTGAACCTGGAGTACAAGCTGGAGGTCTGGGACTCCCCCAACTCCGCCGGCGTGATCATCGACGCCCTGCGCGCCGCGAAGATCGCCAAGGACCGGGGCATCGGCGGTCCGATCCTCTCCGCGTCCTCGTACTTCATGAAGTCCCCGCCGGTGCAGTACTTCGACGACGTGGCCCGCGAGCAGGTCGAGAAGTTCATCCGGGGCGAGATCGAGAGCTGATCGGGCAGCCCATCCGGCGGCCCCCCGGCCGCCACATGACGCGGGGCCCCGCCGACATCGAAGTGTCGGCGGGGCCCCGCGTCATGTGTTCCGCGGGCCGGGGCCCGGGCTCCCCGGCCGTCCGGGACCCGGCCCGCAAGCGCGGTTCGTCGCCTTCCGGCCCTCAGTTCTCCATGACCCGGTCGTACTGGGTGGTGGTGTGCCGCAGGATCGCCCGCATCTCGTCCCCCACCTGAGGCCCCTTGGCCTCGCCGGGCACGAACAGGATCGACACCTGCATGTGCGGGGGTTCCGCGAACCACCGCTGTCTGCCGTCCCACACGAACGGCGAGAGGTTGCGGTTCACCGTCGCCAGGCCCGCCCGCGCGACCCCCTTGGCCCGGGAGGTCATGCCGTGCAGCGCCTTGGGCGCCTCCAGCCCCACCCCGTGGGAGGTGCCGCCGGCCACGACCGCCAGCCAGCCGTCCCCCGGGGCCTTCTGCTGCCGGTAGCCGAACCGGTCCCCCTTGGCCACCGGCGTGACGTCCAGCACCGTGCCCCGGTAGTCCGTCGCCTCGTGGTCGCCCAGCCACAGCCGGGTGCCGATCCGCGCCCGGAAACGCGTCTGCGGGAACTGCTGCCGCAACCGGGCGAGCTCCTCGGCGCTGAGGTGACTGACGAACATCGTCTCCAGCGGCAGCCGGGCGGACCGCAGCCGGTCCATCCAGCCGATGACCTCCTCCACGGCGTCCGTGCCGTCGGTGCGGTCCAGCGGGAGGTGGATCGCGAAGCCCTCCAGCCGCACGTCCTCCAGCGCGGTCCGCAGCTTGCCCAGCTCGCCGGGGGTGACGCCGTGCCGGCGCATGGAACTCATCACCTCGACGACGACCCGCGAGCCGACCAACCCGTAGACGCCGTCCACCGAGGAGGCCGAGCGCACCACGCGGTCCGGCAGCGGCACGGGTTCCTCGTTGCGGCGGTAGGGAGTGAGCACCAGGATGTCGCCGCTGAACAGCTCCCGCATGCGGGCCGCCTCGTAGGTGGTGCCGACCGCGATCATCGGCAGTTCCAGCAGCGAGACCTCATCGGCGAGCCGCTCGTGGCCGAAGCCGTAGCCGTTGCCCTTGCAGACGGGGATCAGATCCGGGAAGTCGGCCAGCACGGACCGCTGGTGCGCACGCCAGCGGTCGGTGTCGACGTACAGGGTGAGCGCCATGGCGGAGGAACACCTTTCTGCGGCGGGGCCGCACGGGCGGGTCGGTGACCCGGGACGGATCGGCTGGACGACGGGACCCGCGGCGACGCGGGATGTTGCACGGTACGCCGGTGGTGGGGCCCGGCGGTCGCGGATCGTCCCCGCCGGGCGCGTCCCCCCGGGCCCGGTATCCCGGCCCGTCGGGGCGGGGTACCGGATGGACCACGGACCGGTGGAACGGGGCCGGCGGTCGGGAGGCCGCGGTCGGGAGGACGACTGTCGGGGGAACGACGGGATCCGCGTGGGGTCGCGAACCGACGACTCAGCGACGCGACATGTAGATGTCGAGAGCCTTGTGCAACAGCTTATTGAGCGGGAAGTCCCACTCGCCCAGATACTCCGCGGCTTCTCCCCCGGTGCCGACCTTGAACTGGATCAGGCCGAACAGGTGATCGGACTCGTCGAGGATGTCGCCGATGCCCCGCATGTCGTAGACGTGGGCGCCCATGGCGTGGGCGTCGCGGAGCATCTGCCACTGCATGGCGTTGGAGGGGCGCACCTCGCGCTTGTGGTTGGCGGAGGCGCCGTAGGAGTACCACACGTGCCCGCCGACGACGAGCATGGTCGCCGCCGCCACCGCCTCGCCCTCGTGGCGGGCGATGTACAGCCGCATCCGGTTCTCCTCCACGGGGGAGGCGGTCTCGGCGTTCAGCGCGCGCCACATCAGTTGGAAGTACGACAGCGGGCGGGGACGGAAGCGGTCGCGCTCGGCCGTGATCTCGTACAACCGCTGCCACTCCTCCAGGTCCTCGTAGTCACCCCGTTCGACGACCACGCCCGCCTTCTCGGCCTTCTTGATGTTGCGCCGCCACAGCTGGTTGAAGTCCTTGTGGACCTCCTCCAGGGAGCGGTCCCGCAGCGGGATCTGGAAGACGTAGCGCGGCTGCACGTCACCGAAGCCCGCGCCGCCGTCCTCGCCCTGCTGCCAGCCCATCCGGCGCAGCCGGTCGGCGACCTCGAAGGCGCGCGGCTCCAGTTGGGTGGCCTCGACGTCGCGCAGTCGCTTGACCTCGGGGTCCTGGATGCCGGCCTTGATCGCCTTGGCGTTCCAGCGGCGGATCACCACCGGCGGGCCCATCTTCACGGAGAAGGCGCCCTGCTGTTTGAGGTGGGCCAGCATGGGGCGCAGCCACTCCTCGAGGTTCGGGGCGAACCAGTTGATGACGGGGCCCTCGGGCAGGTAGGCGAGGTACCGCTTGACCTTGGGAAGCTGACGGTAGAGCACCAGCCCGACCCCGATCAGTTTGTCGTCGCCGTCGAACCAGCCCAGCGACTCCGAGCGCCACTCCGACTTCAGGTCACCCCAGGCCGGCACCTGCATGTGGCTGGCCGAGGGAAGGGAGCGGATGTACGCCAGGTGCTGCTCGCGGCTGATGGTCCTCAGGGTCGGGCTCATGTCGGGGCGCTCCTCCGGCGGGCACTTCGCAGGGTCTGGCCGGAAGCCTACTCGGCGGGGGGCCTGCCGAGAGG
>NZ_VKHT01000680.1 GCF_014141535.1 Streptomyces alkaliphilus
CACGGGAGCGCGGGCGGGATCGGGGCACCCCGGCGCGGGGCGATCGCCGCCGCCCTGACCGGTGCCCTGCTGGTGCTGGTCACCGCCTGTGGCGGCAGCAGCAGCGCCGACGACAGCTCCGGGGGAACCGGGGGCGAGGACGAGAAGAACGCCAAGGGGGGCGTCGAACTCCTCATATCCCCCGGGGACGGTGCCACGGACGTGGCCACCGGCGGGGAACTCCGGGTGACCGTCGAGGACGGCACCCTCACCGAGGTCGTGGTCACCGACGCCGAGGGCGGAACCGTGGCCGGGGAACTCGACGAGGAGGCCACGGCCTGGGAGCCCACCGAGCACCTGGCCAACGGCACCTCCTACACCGTGGAGGCCACCGCCGAGAGCGCCGACGGCGAGACGGTGAAAGAGACCTCCGGCTTCACCACGCTCGAGGCGGAAGCCACCTTCGCCACCAACTGGAACGTTCCCGAGGACGCCACCGTCGGCACCGGCATGATCATGTCGATCACCTTCGACACACCGATCGAGAACCGGGAGGCCGTCGAGGAGGCCATTCGCGTCACCACGGAGCCCGAGGTCGAACTGCGCGGGCACTGGTTCGGCGACCAGCGCCTGGACATCCGCCCCGAGAACTACTGGCAGCCGGGCACCGAGGTCTCCGTCGAGTTCCGCACCCGCGGCGTCGAGGGCGCACCGGGCGTCTACGGCACCCGGCACAACGAGCGGTACTTCACCATCGGCCGGCACCAGGTCAGCACCGTGGACGCCGCCGCCAAGACCATGGAGGTCGTGCGGGACGGCGAGGTGCTGCGCACCCTGCCGGTGACCACCGGCGAACCGGGCAACGACACCTGGAACGGCAAGATGGTGATCACCGAGCGCCTGAAGGAGACCCGGATGGACGGCTCCACCGTCGGCTTCGACGGGGAGTACGACATCGAGGACGTCCCCCACGCGATGCGGCTGAGCACCTCCGGCACCTTCGTGCACGGCAACTACTGGGCGAGCGAGTCGACCTTCGGCTCGCAGAACGTCAGCCACGGCTGCATCGGACTGTTCGACAAGCAGGGCGCCAACGACCCCAGCACCCCCGGCGCCTGGTTCTTCGACAACTCGATCATCGGTGACGTGGTGGAGGTCCTGAACTCCAACGACGCCATCATCGCCCCCGACAACGGCCTCAGCGGCTGGAACACGGACTGGAGCGCCTGGGGCTCCGGACAGTGAGGCGACCGGGGTCGCGGACGGACGTCCCGGCCCCGGTCGGAACGGGCCCGGCGCGCTGTGAGCAAGCGCACCGGGCCCGTTCCCGTGAACGGCCGCTAACCTGGCGGCCATGACCGTACATCTGGAGGTGGCGGACGGGGTCGGAACCCTCCGCCTGGACCGCCCGCCGATGAACGCGCTGGACATCGGGATCCAGGACCGACTGCGCGCGTTCGCCGAGGAGATCACCACCCGGGAGGACATTCGGGCGGTGGTGGTGCGCGGCAGCGAGAAGGTCTTCGCCGCCGGCGCCGACATCAAGGAGATGCGGGGGATGGACCATCGGGCGATGGTCAACCGCTCCCGCGGGCTGCAGGACGCCTTCACCGCGGTGGCCCGCGTCCCCAAACCGGTGATCGCCGCCGTAACCGGCTACGCCCTGGGCGGCGGTTGCGAGTTGGCGCTCTGCGCGGACCTGCGCGTCGCGGCCGACACCGCGAAGCTGGGTCAGCCGGAGATCCTGTTGGGGCTCGTTCCGGGCGCCGGCGGGACCCAGCGGCTGCCCCGCCTCATCGGGCCATCCCGCGCCAAGGACCTGATCTTCACCGGCCGCATGGTGGACGCCGAGGAGGCCCTGCGCATCGGCCTGGTGGACCGGGTGGTGCCCGCCGCGGAGGTGATGGCCGAGGCGGACGCGCTGGCGCGGAAACTCGCGGACGGGCCGGCCATCGCGCTGCGCGCCGCCAAGGAGTCGATCGACGCCGGCCTGGAGGCGGACATCGACAGCGGACTGGCCCTGGAACGCGCCTGGTTCTCCGCCCTCTTCGCCACCGAGGACCGGGAGATCGGGATGCGCTCCTTCGTCGAGGAGGGCCCCGGCAAAGCCCGCTTCACCCGCTGAACCGGACCACCGCCCCGAAGGGCGCACGCAGGGCGCACCGGCACGACCGGTGCGCCCTGCGTGCGCTCCACCGGGCGCGCATCACTCTTTCGTGCCTCATCCGCACGTCGGCACGACCCGAGGTTTTCGGTCGGTTCCGGCCTCGGGAAGGGGCCGTTCGCCCCCTTCCCCGGCGGCTCCGCCGCGGTCCCGTCATCGCTGGTGACAGGGGTGATCCCGGCTCCCGCTCCCCCGCGGGCAAACGGTCCTGAACGGACGGAAGGTGACATCGGGCCCCCTGCCGGATCATGCTCGATCGTCCCGAAACGGTCCCGCGGCCGGCATATGCGCGCCATGATGGAGGGCATGGGAGCAACGGCGGAGACCACCCCGCGGGGAAGCGGGGGACCACTGGGCGGATCGGTCGCGGAACCGACCCCCGGCTCGGCGGGGAGCACGGCCGGTCGCGGGCCGACGGACCCCCTGGAAACGGTACGGGCGGTCGGGGCGTTGGCGCTCGATCCGGCGGCCGAGGAGATCGTCCTGCCCTCCCACCCGCGTTCGGCGGGGGCGGCGCGTCGCGTCACCCTCCTGCAACTGCGCACCCGTTGGATGCTCCCGGCGGAACTCACCGACGACGCCGTGCTGCTGGTCTCGGAACTGGTGGGCAACGCGGTGCGGCACGCCGGCGCCGACGGCTTCGGACTGCGCTTCCGCCGTCGGCGCGGTTGGCTGAGGGTCGAGGTCCGCGACCCCTCCCGCGCGCTGCCCTGTCTGTTGCCC
>NZ_VKHT01000681.1 GCF_014141535.1 Streptomyces alkaliphilus
GTCGCGGACGGTGGCCGGCACCGGTGGGAGGCCGGGTCGGCCGCCGCCCGCAACCGCTGCGGGTCGTGGACCACCCACACCCGGTAGCCGGTGCTCACCACGCCCTCCTCCCGGAGCACCCGCACCGCGCGCTGAAGGCCCGCGTCGGAGATCCCGGCGAGCGCCGCCATGTCCCGCTGGGCGAGCGGGAACGCCAGACGCAGCCCGCCGCGCGGGTCCGGCACGCCGTGGTCGCGGACCAGGGAGTCCAGCGTGCGGGCCAGCCGCAATCGGGCCGGGCCCACCCCGGTGTCCACCCGGTCGCGCACCGCCTCCCTGAGCCGGCCGGTGACCACCCGTTGCAGCGTCTCCGCGACCTCCGGGCGCTCCCGCAGGAAGGTCCGGAAGGTGTCCGCGCGGATCACCTGTCCGACGGCCTCACCGGCCGCCCGCACGGTCGCCGAGCGCGGTTCGCCGTCCAGCGCGGCCAACTCGCCGAGCACGTCGCCGGGGCCGCGCACCGCCAGCAGCGCCTCGCCGCCCTCCGCCAGGCTCCGGCGCACCGTCACGAAGCCGGAGAGCAACAGGATGACCCGGGTGTCCCCCGCGCCCTCGGACATCAGCTCCGTGCCGGAGGGGAAGGCCACCCGCGCCCCCAGCTCCCGCAGCTCGGTGCCGATCCGTCGCGGGAGCCGCCCCATCAGGCTGCGCGGCGGCCAGGCGGGGGGATCCGCGTGCCGCCGGACGCCCCCGGGTCGGGGCCCCGGAGGGCGCGCGCCGGGGCCCGGGCGTACCCGCCCCCGTCGCCGGTCATCGTGCTCCGTCGTGCCCATGGGCCCACCCCCGTGCCTGACGTTCCGTCGGGAGCGTAACGCGCGCCACGCGTCCGGTGGAGCGTTCCGGACGATTTCCCTCCGTTCCGCCCGTACCCGGGCGTACCCCGCCCCGTACCCGGCCGGACTCGACGGCCCCTCAGCCGGGCCGGCGGGACCGGTTCCGTCGGGAGCGCACGCGGTGGGTGACCGACGCGACCACGCCCGTCAGCAGCAACAGCGCCGGCAGCGCGACGAACAGCACCGGCAGCGGCACCGGGGAGAGACCCGCCACCCGCCCGGCCACCCCGGCGGCCAGTACCAACAGTCCGAGGCCGAACAGCAACCGTGAGGGCTCGAAGCGGCGGCGCGGCCGGACCCGGTCCGGCTCCCGGCCCCCCGGACGCTCCGAAGCGTCCGCTCCGAGAGGCGCGAAGGCGTCGTGGCCGGCGCCGTTCCAAGACGTGCTCATCGGTTCACCTCCACGCGCCCCGCGGCGCCCGCGGCCACGGGCGTCATGTCCCCGTCGTCCCCGGGTGCGGGTGTCCGGGCGGCACCGGCCCCGGGCTCCCCGTCGGTCTCCCCGTCGGTCTCCTCCGCCGGTTCCTCGTCGGGCACCGCCTGCCGCTCCACGGCCACGAGCCCCACGCTGGTGTCCAGGGACAGGTCGATGACACCCACCGGGGTCACCCCGTCCACCGGACGCAGTGTCTCGTCCACGTTCAGTCGCAGACCACCGCTGGCGACCACCGCGTCTCCCGGCCCCCCCTTCCAACCCGGCACCCGACTCTCCGTGTAGCGGTACCCACCGGCCCCGACCCGCGCGGAGAGCCGCACCACCGCGTCGTGCGGCACGATCACCAGCAGCCGACCGGCCCCCAGCGCGGCGGAGGTGCCGACCTCCGCCCCCTCCTCGAGGTCGATCCCCGACAGGTCCAGGGTCGCCCGCCCGGTCCCCGCCCGGTACGAGGGCGCCACCTCCGCCGCGGCGACCGGCGACCAGTACTCGTCCCGCCACTCGGTCTCGATCCCGCGCGGCAGCACCGAGGCGGCCAACAGCAGCACGGCCGTCATCGTCGCCGCGATGACGGTGCCCGCGCCCATGCGCCCCACGAAGGCGCCCAGCACCAGGCCGAGCCCGAAGACCGCCAGCGCGGCGGCGAACCCGTAGGTCAGGGCCGGCCCCAGCGCCACCGTGTGCCACACCGCGCCCGTCACCAGCACCGCGGCGGTGATGGCCGCGAGCAGCACCGGGCCGCCCAGCCAGAACCCCCGGGGACGCGCGGGCCGGTGGTCCGCCCCGGGGGTCGGCGCGAACGGGTGGCCGCCCCCGGCGTACCCATCGAACGCCGGAGCCGGGTACGGGTACGGCGACCGCCCGGCTCCGGCGCCCGGCGACCACCCGGGAGCGGCACCGTGGCCCGCGGCGACCGGCTCGGGCGGATCGGTCACCTTGCGCATGTTCACCCGGGCACCGCCCGCCCCGGTGGCGGCCCGGGTGCCGATGGCGTCCTTCGGCCCCCACAGGTAATCCCCACCGGCGGCCGACGGCGCCGCGCACGGCCGGCTCGGACTCCGCCACCACGACGGCCCCACCGGGGCGGGCGGCGGCTGCGCCTCCGGCGGGGCCGTGGCCACCGTCTGCGCGGTCACCGGGTCCACCGGCGGGCCCTCGACCCCGGCGGTCCGCACCCGCCCGCGCTGCTGCGACCAGTGCGCGGCGGCCACCATCGACCCCAGCACCAGCACGGAAAAGAACTGCAACCGCGTGGACATCGAGGCCAGCAACAACCCCAGGCCCACCAGCACGAACAGCAGCGCGGTCAGACCGGCGCCCTCCACCCGTCCGGTGAGCAGCCGACGGGCCTCGTTCTCCTCCTCGTCCTCGTAGGGCAGCACCAGCCAGGCGATGCCGTACGCGACGAAGCCGACGCCGCCGATCAGGGACAGCACCGCCAGGGGCACCCGGAAGATCACCGGGTCCACGCCGAAGTGACGTCCCAGCCCCCCGCACACCCCGGCGACCACCTTGTGCCGGCGGCTGCGGAACATCCCCCGGCTCCGCGG
>NZ_VKHT01000682.1 GCF_014141535.1 Streptomyces alkaliphilus
GTTCATGTCCCGACGATGGTCTCCGGGAGGGGTGGACGGCAAGCGGGTTCCGCCGGACGGCGGTCGGGAGCGTCGCGTCGACGCGGTCGGGGTCTCCACCACGGTGTCCCGCATCCGCCCCCGGGGTTGGCCGTGCGGGCCTCTCCCCGGGGTGTGACGTCGATGGGTGGCCCGGGGCCGGCGGACTGTCGAGCGTCGGCGTCCGGCCGGTCAGCCGCCGAGGCGGTCGACGAGTTCCTCGGCCTCCTCGTCACTCACGCCGACCACCTGGAGCGTCCCGCCCTCCAGCCGCTCCGCGACGGTGGGTGCCATCAGCAGTTCCTCGCCGAGGACGACGGCCAGGCGGTTGCCCGGATCGGAACGGGAGGCGACCTCGCCGGTGAGGTCGGCCATCGCTCCGGCGTCGGACTCCACCAGCGTCACCTGCACCACCGTGCCGACGCCCTGCTGCGAACCGTCGACCGTCTCGACGCCCGCCAGTTCCTCGACGACCAGCTCCTCGTCGCTCGCGACGGTCAGGCAGGTGTTCCCGTCCGGGGTGGTGAAGGCGTCCCGGCCCGGGTCCTCGCAGGCGCCGGGCAGCACCTCCTCCACCGGCACCAGTCGCAGCGGCTCCTCCGGGGTCACCCCGCCGCCGGGCACCGCCTGCTCGCCCGCCGTGTCGCCGTTCCCGGAGCCGCTGCCGTCCTCCCCGTCGTCGCCGTTGTCGGCCAGCCCCAGTGCGAAGACGCCGAGCAGCAGACCGAGCACCACCAGCACGCCCAGGGCCACGGCGGCGCCCATCCCGCGCGGTTTCTCGCCCCCCTCGCCCGGCGGACGGCCGGGGGTCGGATCGTCGGACGGCGGCGGGGTCGGCTGCATGGGAATCCTCTCCTCGGCGCCCGGGTATCCCCGGGCGGTCGGCGGCTCACCCGGCCCGCGCCGGCGGGGCCCCCGCGTCGCTGTTCCGTCGTACCCGGCTTCTGTTCGGTTCCTGTGCCTTCCCATACCCGGCCGGGCCCCCGGTGATCCCGATGCGGCGGTACCGTGCCGCCGTGACGCGACGACGGGTGAAGAAGCGGCGCCGGCGGTTCGAACGGGCGGTGGAGCGGGACGACGCCGGGACGGTCCGGCAGTTGCTGCGCTCGGGGTTCGACCCCTCCCTCCCCGGCCCGGACGGGTTCGGGCCGCTGTACGCGGCAGCCCTCGCCGGGGCCCCGGCCGTGGCGCGGGAGTTGCTGCGGGCCGGGGCCGATCCGGACGCGGCGACCCCGGGGGAGGACGGGACCGGCGGCACCCCGTTGGGCGCGGCGGCGGCGTGGAACCACACGGCGGTGATCCGGGTGCTGCTCGCCGCCGGTGCCGACCCCCGGTCGCGGGAGGGCCCGGCGGGGCACGACCGGACCCCGTTGGAGTGGGCCGAGCGCCAGGGCTTCCGGGAGGCGGCGGAGTTGCTGCGGGCCGGGGTCCCGGCCACGACGGTCACGCCGCCCGCCGGTGCCGGGCAGGCGCCGGCGGGCGGCCGGTGAAACCCGCTTCGCCCCGGACGGGTCGGTGTGGCACGCTGCGCCCGTGCTGGGTATCACCGATCTCCCCACCTACCTGGTGGGCCTGGCCCTGATCATTCTGTTGCCGGGGCCGAACTCGCTGTACGTGCTGTCCGTCGCCGCCCGTCGTGGTGTCCGCCAGGGGTACCGGGCGGCGGGCGGGGTGTTCTGCGGCGACGCGGCGTTGATGATCCTCTCCGCCGGGGGTGTGGCCTCGTTGCTGCAGGCCAGCCCGGCGGCGTTCACCGTGGTGAAGTTCCTCGGCGCCGGGTACCTGACCTGGCTGGCGATCGGGATGCTGCGCGGTGCGCTGGCGCTGTGGCGCCGCCGCCGCCGCGAGGAGAGCCCGGCGCTCGCCCCGGACGGGAGCGACACGGCCCCCGCCCCCGCCGGTGGTCGGGTGCCCGTCGAGCGACCCTTCCGGCGCGCGCTGACGGCGAGCCTGCTGAACCCGAAGGCGATTTTGTTCTTCGTCTCCTTCTTCGTGCAGTTCGTGGACCCCGCCTACCCGCATCCCGCGCTGTCCTTCCTCGCGCTGGGGGTGCTGGTGCAGATCTTCAGCCTCACCTACCTGAGCGTCCTGATCCTCACCGGCGCCCGGTTGGCCGCCGCCTTCCGCCGCCGGCGGCGGTTGAGCGCCGGGGCCTCGGCGGCGGCCGGCGGGCTGTTCCTGGGGTTCGCGGTGAAGCTGTCCCTGGCGACCGCGAGCGGCTGACGGGGCGGGGCCGGCCGCTCGGGAACCCTGCCCCGGCACAGGCGGTGCACGTAGGCTCGATGGCAGGGGGCACGGGTGATCGGTCCGCGGCCCCCGGTCGGACGGCGCGACCGTCCGGCCCCGACCCGGGGGCGACGCGACGAGGGAGGCGGCCGCCGTGATGGCCTGGATGTGGATCGTGGGGATCTTCCTGATCTGCGGCGGCGGGGCGTGGATCGCCGAGACCCTGCGCGACGGCCGGCAGAACCGTCACGAACGGCGGCTGGAGGAGTTGCGCATCCGGGAGCGGCAGTTGCGCCGGGCGGAGGAGCGGGAACGGCCGCCGGAGCCGGTGTGCGGATGCGGCCACCACCTCGCGATGCACGATCGGGACGGCCACTGCCACGAGGTGGTCCGGCGCCCCACGGGCTGGGACGCCGACCGCAAACCGCTGGGGTACGAGCCCGCCGACTGCCTGTGCCGGCAGTACGTGGGGCCCCAACCGTTGTCCCGGATCTTCGCCGAGGACCTCACCGACCACGAGCCGTTGAACCTCCGCAAGCCGAACGACGGGGCCCGGGCCCTGTCCGACGGGCGGGATCCGGAGGGCCCGACGGGGGAGGGCCGAAGCCCGGGC
>NZ_VKHT01000683.1 GCF_014141535.1 Streptomyces alkaliphilus
CCTGGAGGCCGCGACCGCCCCAGCCGCCCCCGCCGCCCCACCGGCGGGGACGCCCGCCGGGCGGGGTCGGGGTGCGCCGCAGCCAGAACGCGGCGAGCACGCCACCGACCAGCCCGAAGAGGTGGCCCTGCCAGGAGACCCCGGAGGCGGTCGGCAGCACGCCCCACAGGATGGACCCGTAGAGGAGGAAGACCACGATGCCGATGGTGATGTCGAGGGCGTTGCGTTCCACGAAACCGCGCACCAGCAGGTAGCCGAAGAGGCCGAAGACCACGCCGGAGGCACCGGCGGTGATCGACCCGGGGGCGGAGGTGAGCCAGACCCCCAGTCCGGAGATCGTGATGATGATCAGGCACACGCCCAGGAAGCGGCCGATGCCGCGCAGCGCCGCGAGGAACCCGAAGACCAGCAGTGGCACGCTGTTGGCGATCAGGTGGTCGTAACCGAAGTGCAGGAACGCGGCCGGGAAGATGTCGCGCAACTCGCCGGGATCACGCGGCTCGATGCCGTACTCGCAGACCAGTGGTTGGTCGGCCATGCCGGGGAAACAGCGGGGGGTGCCGCCGTCGATGGCGGTGAGCACCCACATCAGGGCCACCCACCCCAGCATGAGCACACCGGCCTGGATCGCTCTCCGCCTACGGGTTCCCGGCTCGCCTGCCACAGCAACCCCTCCGCTTCTTCCCGTGGTCCGTCGCGCTGCCGGGTCCCTACCCGCCCGGCGCCCGGAACCACCAAGGCTAGCCGGCCGGGCCCACCGGCGGTCGGGCGCGTCTCAGGGACGCACCGGGACCGGGAGGGTGCCGCGGCCGGGGTCCTCCTCGCGCCGGCGCTCGATCAGGTCGAGGTACATCAGTGCCACGGTCAGGTCCGCCGGGGCCAGGCGTTCCTCGATCGGTGGCGGGTTGAGGGAGATGGCGGAGCCCGCGTTCAGGTCCAGGCGCAGCGGCAGCGGCGCGGCGTCCGGGCCGTGGAACTGGCCGACGTCGAAGACGATCCGGGAGAGCACGCCGTTGCGGATCTCCATCTCGGCGGCGACCCGGGCGTCCGGGTCGGCGGCGACCCGGGCCACCGGCGGCAGGCCGAACCGCTCGCTCTGGTTCTCCAGCAGGGACAGCAGCGGTGCCAGGGCGCGTTCGGCGGCGCCGGCGGTCAACCGCACCTCGTAGCGCTCGGCACCGCGCTCGTCCTCCAGGCGGTGCAGGGAGGTGCCCGAGCGCAGGGTCCGGCCCAGGCCCTCGACGAGCTCCCACTGGGCGTGCGGCTCCAGCAGTACGGCGGCGTCGGTCAGGGCAGCGGCGACGTTCGCGGCGGTCTCGGCCGGTACCGTCTCGCGGTCGGCGTTGAGGGCGTGCGCGTACTGCTCGTACCGCAGCGGATCGACCAGGGCCCAGGCACCGCGCAGGGCGCGCGAGGCCGGCCCCAGGGAGGCGGGCAGTTCCTCCACGTCCCGCAGGAAGCGTTCGGCGGAGTTCACCCGGGCGGGACCGGCGAGCAGGACGTCCTGCACCACCGTCTCGACACCGATGCGCACGTACGTCTCGCCGGCGATCTTCTTGATGCCGACCGCGTCCTTGCCGCCGAAGCCCACGGACAGCGCGGTGTCCAGCGGGGCGTCCCGGTCCAGGTCGCGCATCCGGGTGCTGCCCTCCGGGTCGCCCGCGACGGCGGTCAGCTCCAGGGTGGAGAGCACCACGGCGTCCTGCTCGGTGGGAGCGGGGGAGCCCTCCCGCTCGGCGACCTCGCGCAGGTGCGCGAGAACCTCCTCGGGGGTCGCGTCCAGGCCCGCGTCCACGCTGAGCGCCTCGCGGGAGAGCAACTGGTCCACGGCCCCGCGCACCTGGAATCCGGCGCCCGCCTGCTGAACGGCGGTGCAGCCGGTGCCGGTCCACAGGAGCAGGCCGGAGAGCGCGGCGGCGCAGCCGAGGAGGGCCGCCCGCCGGTGCGGGGTCTGGGGCGCGGTACTGATGGGTCCACTCCCGGTCCGGGGACACTGACACCGGGGCCGTGGCCCCGCACCAGTGTCCCCCCTCGCGGACGGTGCGGGGTGCCCGAACCGCCCGGGTGTGGCCGAGGTGTCATCGAGAGGTGAGTCGTCCGTCACCCGCCGGCGGCCCGGGCGCGGTCCCGGCGGGGCCGGGGCGAACGCTGCCCGGGGCGTGGGCCCGGCGCGGCATTAGGCTCGACCGTATGAGTGACACGGAGCGCGTTCCCCTGGTGGTGGGCGTCTCGGGAGCGTCCGGCACGCCGTACGCGGCGGCCGTGCTGCGCGGCCTGTTGGCGGCGGGCGCGGCGGTGGACCTGGTGGTGAGCCGGGCCTCCCGGCTCACCCTGCTGGACGAGACGGGGGTGTCGTTCCGGGACGCGCACTGGCGGGATGACCTGCGCGCGTGGCTGTCCAGGGGCGCGGACGGCGCGCCGGACACCTTCGCGCCGCGGGTCGACACCTGGCTCGGTGCCGGTGACCGGGTGCGGTATTGGCCGGCCGGCGACCTGGCGGCCGGCCCGTCCTCCGGTTCCTACCGCACGCGCGGAATGGTGATCGTCCCGGCCTCCACGGCGTGCGTGGCGGGAGTGGCGCTGGGGTTGTCGAAGGACCTGTTGCAGCGGGCGGCGAGCGTGACGCTCAAGGAGCGCCGGCCGCTGGTGGTGGCGGTGCGGGAGACGCCGCTGAGCGGTCCGACGCTGCGGCAACTGGTGGCGTTGGACGAGGCGGGGGCGGTGGTGCTGCCCGTCTCCCCGGGCTTCTACGCGGGGGCCGACCACATCCAGGACCTGGTGGACTTCGTGGCCGGTCGGGTGCTGGACGCGGTGGGGGTCCCGCACGACCTGTACCGCAGGTGGCGGGGTCAGCT
>NZ_VKHT01000684.1 GCF_014141535.1 Streptomyces alkaliphilus
CACCCCCACACTCCGACCGATCCCTTCCGGTACCCAAGGAGAACACCCGACCATGACCGCCCACCCGGTCCGCACCGCCCGCCGCGGCGCGCTGCTCCTGGCCGCCGCCACCGCGACCGTCCTCTCGGCGACCGCCCTCACCGTTCCCGTGGCCGCCGCCGACGACGGCAACGGCCGACCCACCTTCATCGGACTGGAGAACGGCACCCTCGACTGGGGGATCAAGCAGTCCTTCCGCAACTACCTCGGCATGCCCTTCGTGGGCGGCTCGATCACGGTGGGGGACGGGGCCGAGCGCAACGCCGACGGCACCTTCCGCTTCGTGGACGGTGCCGGCACCTACACCATGGCCACCCACGGTGTGGACGCCGGCTTCAACGGCAGCGTGCACTTCACCGGTCACCACGGCGACCTGGACCTGGAGTTCTCCGACCTGCGGTTCGTCTCCGACCGGGTGAGCGGCAGCATCCTCGCCGACGTGACCGCCAACGGCGAGACATCGCAGGACGTGCCGATCGCCGTGCTGGACATCACCGGCGCCACCCGTGGCTCGCAGAACGGCGCGATGGTCTTCGGCGACATCCCCGCCACCCTGACCGAGGAGGGTGCGGCCGTCTTCGCATACAACGGCAACCCCTTCTACGCGCCCGGTGACGCGCTCGACCCGGTCACGCTGACCATCTCCACCGCCTCCTCCGGTGGCGGCAACGGCGGCTCGGGCAACGGTGGCCCGGGCAACGGCGGTTCCGGTGACAACGGCGGCTCGGACGGTTCGGGCGGCAACGAGGGCTCGGGCGGTTCCGGTGACAACGGCGGGTCCGAGGGCTCGGGCGACACCGGCGACGGCGGCTCGGCCGGCTCGGGCGAGACCGGCGACGGCGGCTCCGAGGGGGCCGGTGGCAACGGCAACGGCGGTTCGGGCAACGGGGGTTCCGGTGACAACGGGGGTTCCGGTGACAACGGGGGTTCGGAGGGCTCCGGCGACGGTTCGAACAACGGCGGCACCGACGGCTCCGGAGGTGGCGACCGGGCCCCCTCCGGCAGCATCGAGGACGGCGTGCTGGACTGGGGCGTCAAGCAGTCCTTCCGTTCCTACGTCACCGGCCCGATAGCCTCCGGCCGGGTCGAACCGGCCGACGGCGCCACCGAGAACGGCGTCGGTGGCTACCGCTTCCCCGACGGCAGCGGTGACCTCGACGCCGAGGAGGAGACCGTCTCCGCCGGCTTCCGGGGCACCGTCACCTTCCTCGGACACGAGAAGGCCGCCGGCGAGTACGAGCTGGAGCTGAAGTTCTCCTCCCTCGCCGTCGAGCTCAACGGCACCTCCGGCGAGCTGATCGCCGACGTCTCCTCCAAGGACCGGGCCACCGGTGAGGTCACCGAGGCCACCGGCGTCACGGTGGCCAACCTGACCGTTCCCGCCTCCGCCCTCACGGTGGAGAACGACCTCGTGGTGCTGGAGAACCTGCCGGCCGTCCTGACGGCCGACGGCGCGGAGGCCTTCGGCGGCTTCTACGCGGCGGGCGACGACCTCGACCCGGTCAGTGTCGCCCTCGCCCTGGCCGAGGGTGTCGACCTGCCCGACCCCGGTTCCTCCTCCGGCGGCGCCGGCACCTCCGGCGGCACCGGCAGCGGTGGCGCCGTCGGCGGTGCCGGTACGGGTGGCCTCACCGGCGGCGCGGTGGGTGGGGCGCTCGGCGGCGGGGCCCTGGCCTCGACCGGCAGCACCATGCCGACCTCGGCTCTGATCGGCGGCGCGGTGACCCTCGCGGCCGGCGGCGCGGTGGCCCTGTGGGCCGTGCGCCGACGCTCGGTCGCCGCCTCCGGCGCGGGGGAGACCACCGTCCCGGCACTCTGACCGCCGGGGCCCTCGGGCCCCGCGCGCGACCGTATGACCAGAGGGGCGGTGTCCGCCCGGCTCCGACAGGCCGGGTGGGCACCGCCCCTCGTCGTGCGGTCCCCGGCCCCGCCGGTGGTGGGGCCCGTACGCCGCCGGCCCCCGCGACACCGTGGTCGGGGGGCCGGCGGCGGGCTGTCACCGGAAGATCAGCGGGCGAAGGCCGTGCCCAATTCCCGGAAGACGGCGGTGTTCAGGGCGAAGGCGCGCTTGCACTCCTCGACGATCCGCAGCTTCTCGGCGTCGTCCACCGCAACCGCGTCCAGGCTCGCCCGGTACTCCCGTTTGAAGGCGGCCGGGTTGCCGATCCCCTCGAAGACGTAGAACCGCACCCCGTCACCCTTGCGGGCGAAGCCCCAGGTCTTCTCCGCGGTGCCCCGGATGATCTGACCCCCCGACAGGTCTCCCAGGTAGCGGGTGTAGTGGTGGGCGACGTAGCCGCCCGGCCACTGCCGGGCCACCTCGTCGATCCGCGCCGCGTACGCCTCGGTGGCCGGCAGCGGACGAAGTCCGTCGCGCCACTGCGAACCACCGTGCAGGTGGTCCAGATCCCGACCCAGTGCCTCCCGCCGGGACAACTCGGGGCGGATGAAGGGGCCCGCGACCGGGTCGGTCGCCAGCCGCTCGGTGTGCCGCTCCAAGGACTCGTAGACGAACCACAGTTGCTCGGTGTACCGGGTGTAGGCGTCCACGCCGAGCCGCCCGCCCAGCATGTCCCCCATGAAGGTGGAGTTCTCCGCCTCGGTGTGCTGCTCGTGCGAGGCGTCGCGTATCAGGGTGGAGAAGGGGACGGCGTCGGTCACGGCGGACACAGCGGTCACAGGGGCCTCCGGGATGGAGCGGGAGACGCGGTGGGCACGCCTCGTGGACCCCCATCCTCACTACTTAGGCTTGCCTAAGTCAAGTTCCCGACGGGCTGTCGGGAAGATTCGGGGTGGGGGTCGTACGGGGCCCCGCC
>NZ_VKHT01000685.1 GCF_014141535.1 Streptomyces alkaliphilus
GGGTGGAACGGCGGGTGGTGGGGCGACCGGATTCACGGACTCTCTCCTGCTCGGTGGGCCCGGCCGGAGCGGTCGTCCCGCTCCGGCCGGCGTCGTGGATCCACCATCCCCGCGCGGCCCGGTCGACCACATCCGGCGCGGGTCCACACCCGGTTTGCCACCTGCGGCGACGACCCTTACGACCTCCGGGGGAGGTCCCGGTCGTCCCGGGGGATCAGGCGGTGCCGGCGGGCGGGCCCCAGACCTCGGCGAAGACCCGGTGGAAGTCCGGGAAGGTCTTCTTCACGCAGTCGGGGTCGTCCAGGGTGATGCCGGGGGTGCGCAGGGCCGTCACGGAGAAGCTCATCGCCATCCGGTGGTCGCGCCGGCAGCCGATCTCGGCGCCCACCGGGGTCCCGGGGTGGATCTCCAGCCAGTCCCGACCGGTGGCGGTGCGGATGCCGAGCCGGCCGAGGTTGTCGGCGCAGGCGTCGAGACGGTCGGACTCCTTGATCCGGGTGTTGTAGACGTCCTCGATGCGCACGGGGCCGTCGGCGAAGGGCGCGATGGCCGCCAGGGTGGGCATGGTGTCGGAGATGTCCCGCATGGTGACCGTCACCCCGCGCAGGGTGCCGGTGCCGCGCACGGTGGTGGCGTCCTCCCCCACCGTCACCTCCGCCCCCATCTCCCGCAGGATGTCCACGAAGCGCAGGTCGCCCTGGAGGGCGTGGCGTCCCAGGCCGGGGACGGTGACCTCGCGGCCGGTGAGGGCGGCGGCGGCGAAGAAGTAGCTCGCGGTGGAGGCGTCGGGCTCCACCGGGTAGTCGGTGGCCCGGTAACCGCCCGGCGGGACGACGAAGGTGTCGCCCTCCCGCTCGACGTCCACGCCGAAGGAGCGCATCATCGCGATGGTGATCTCCACGTAGGGGACGGAGACCAGGCCGGTCACGGTGATCCGCAGCCCCTCCTCGGTCAGCGGGCCGAGGAGCAGCAGGGCGGTGAGGTACTGGGAGGACAGGCCGGCGTCCAGTTCCAGCTCTCCGCCCTTGACGCCGTCGGCGACCACGCGCAGCGGCAGGTGTCCCTCGGCCTCCTCGCACTCCACCCGCACGCCCAGTTCGCGCAGCGCGGTGACCAGCGGCCCGAGGGGACGGCGACGCAGTTGGTCCGAGGCGTCGAACCGGTACTCCCCCCGGCCGGCGGCGACCAGGCCTGGCAGGAAGCGGGCGACGGTGGCGCCGTCCCGGCACATGATGTCGGCCCGCTCGGCGGCGGGACCGGCGGGGCGGCCGGTGATCCGCCAGTCCTCCCCGTCGCGGTCGCCGCGCTCGACGAGGTACCCGAGACGCTCCAGCCCCTCGGCGAAGGCGTCGGTGTCGTCGGCGAGCAGCGGGCGGCGCAGGGTGGTCACGCCGTCGGCGGCGGCGGCCAGGAAGAGGGCGCGGGCGGTGACGGATTTCGATCCGGGCAGTGACACGGTCGTCATACCCCGCATGATGTCACCGGCGTCGGGGTCGGCGTCGCGATCACCACACGCTGAGACCCCTCCGGGGAACACGCGGCCGAAAAGCACGCGGCCGGGACGACCGGAAGTCGACCCGCCGCGCCCGTCACCAGCGCACGGGCAGCCGCTCCGGGCCCCGGACGATGAGGCTGACGCGGTGTCGGATCTCCCTCGGGCCGGTGTCGGGGGCGAGCTCGGGGCAGCGTTCCAGGAGAGCCCGCAGGGCGATCCGGGCCTCCAACCGGGCGAGCGGGGCACCGAGGCAGAAGTGGATGCCGTGGCCGAAGGAGAGGTGCGGCGGGCGGGAGTCGCGCAGGATGTCGAAGCGGTCGGCGTCGGGGGCGTGCGCGGGGTCCCGGCCCACGGAGGCGAGGATGACGAGGAGCCCCTCGCCGGCGGGCACGGTGACCTCGCCGAAGCGCACCGGTTCGGTGGTGAAGCGGAAGGTGGCACGCTCCACCGGCGGGTCCCGGCGCAGGGTCTCCTCGATCACCTCGTCGATCAGGTCGGGGTCCCGGCGCAGCGCGGCGAGTTGGTCGGGGTGGGTGAGCAGGGCGAGGGCCGCGTTGGCGATGAGGTTGACGGTGGTCTCGTGGCCGGCCACCAGGAGAAGGAAGGCCATGCCGATGAGTTCGGACCCCGAGAGGCGGTCGCCCTCCTCGTCGCGGGTGCGGATGAGGGCGGCGAGCAGGTCGTCCCCACCGACCTCGCGCTTGCGTTCGACGAGGTCGGCCAGGTAGGCGTTCATCGCCACGGCCGCCTCGCGCTCCTCCTCGGGACCGGCGGCGCCCAGGAGGACAGCGGACCAGGCACGGAAGTCGTCGCGCTCCAGGAAGGGCACGCCGAGGAGTTCGCAGATCACCGTCATGGGCAGCGGGACGGCCAGGGAGGCCACGAGGTCGGCACGGCGCTCCGGGCCGGCGGTCATGGTGTCCAGGAGTTCCCGGGTGATCTCCTCCAGACGGGACTCCAGGGTCGCGATGCGGCGGGGTGTGAACTCCCGGGAGACCAGGCGTCGCAGTCGGGTGTGGTGGGGCGGGTCCAGGTCGAGCATGTGGTGGTCGATGGCGCGGCGCCCGTCGCGCAGGCCCTCCATGCCGGGTACCCGGGTCCAGTCCTTGATCAGACGGGGATCGGTGAGCGCGCTCCGGACGGGGTCGTGACCCAGCACGAACCAGACGGTGCCCCCGTCCCCGAGCCGGACCCGGCAGGCGTCGCCGAAACGCTCCCGCATCCGGGCGTAGTAGGGGTAGGGGTCGCGGACGAACCAACCGCCCAGGGCGGGCAGGTCGACGACGGGCACGGGGGTGCCGTCCGGTTCCGGGGGGCCGTCGGTGCGCAGCGCGGCGTCGAGGGCGGCGTCCACGTC
>NZ_VKHT01000686.1 GCF_014141535.1 Streptomyces alkaliphilus
GGCCATCCCGCCCCACCCGCGGACGCTCCCGCGAAGCGCGTGCGGACACCCCCACCGAAGCGGTCGGTCGCGAGCCCCGCAGGCGATAGGGTGTTTCCCGGCGGCGCGGCACAATCCCGCCGCCGAGCCCGAAACGTCCCACCGGCACCGGGACGCCAGGGGTCGGGAGCACCAGGACAACAGCAGACGCGGCCGAGGAGTCACCCGGATGAGCACCACCCAGATCGACAGGCTGCGGGAGTTGTTGGAACCGCTCGCCGCCCGGCAGGGCATGGACCTGGAGGACCTCACCCTGACCCGCGCCGGTCGCCGGCAGGTCCTGCAGTTGGTCGTCGACACCGACGAGGGCGTCCAGTTGGACGAGTGCGCCGAGCTGAGCCGTGCCGCCTCCGAACTGCTGGACGCGGAGGACGTGATGGGTGCCGATCCGTATGTTCTCGAGGTCACCTCGCCCGGCGTGGACCGCCCCCTGACGCAGCCGCGCCATTTTCGCCGCGCGGTGGGCCGGATGGTGCGGATCCGGCCGACATCGGGAGAGGTTTTCACCGCTCGCCTGCTGGGGCTGGACGAGGAAGGGCTTGATCTGGAGATCCCGGGGGAGAAGGGCCGCAGGCCCAAGCCCCGGCGGATCACTTTCGCCGAGGTCGAGCAGGTGCGCGGCGAGGTCGACTTCAGCCGCAAGGACATGCCGGAAGAGGAGGCATAGCCGTGGACATCGACATGAGCGCCCTGCGGGGACTGGTCAGGGAGAAGGAGATCTCCTTCGACGTCCTGGTGGAGGCGATCGAGTCCGCGCTGCTCATCGCCTACCACCGCACCGAGGGAAGCCGACGGCACGCCCGGGTCGAGCTGGACCGGGCCACCGGTCACGTCACCGTCTGGGCCCGTGAGGACCCCGAGGACCTGCCGGACACGGACACCGGAGCGGATGCCGACACCGACACCGCCGACACCGGGACGGACGTCCCGCCCCCCGCGGCCCGGGAGTTCGACGACACCCCGGACGGCTTCGGGCGGATCGCCGCCGGCACCGCCAAGCAGGTCATCCTGCAGCGGCTCCGGGACGCCGAGGAGGACGCCACCTTCGGCGAGTACGCCGGGCGCGAGGGCGACATCGTCACCGGGGTGGTCCAGCAGGGCCGGGACCCGCGCAGTGTGCTGGTCGACATCGGCCGGTTGGAGGCGATCCTGCCCCCCCAGGAACAGGTGCCCGGCGAGCGCTATCCCCACGGCACCCGCCTGCGCAGTTACGTGGTCCGGGTGGTCAAGGGCATGCGCGGTCCGTCGGTGACCCTCTCGCGGACCCACCCCAATCTGGTCAAGAAGCTCTTCGAGCTGGAGGTGCCGGAGATCGCCGACGGCTCGGTGGAGATCGCGGCGATCGCCCGGGAGGCCGGGCACCGCACCAAGATTGCGGTCCGCTCGCTGCGCTCCGGCCTCAACGCCAAGGGGGCCTGCATCGGCCCCATGGGCGGCCGGGTGCGCAACGTCATGGCGGAGCTCAACGGCGAGAAGATCGACATCGTGGACTGGTCCGAGGACCCGGCCGAGATGGTCGCCAACGCGCTCTCCCCGGCCCGGGTGAACCGTGTGGACGTCGTGGACGCCCGGGCCCGGTCCGCCAGGGTGATCGTGCCCGACTACCAGCTCTCGCTGGCCATCGGGAAGGAGGGGCAGAACGCCCGGCTCGCCGCCCGCCTCACCGGATGGCGCATCGACATCCGCCCCGACACCGAGGAGGGCGAGGAGAGCGGGGGGACCGACTCCGGAGGGGAACGACCCCGGGGACGCTCCCGGGACCCGCGGCACCACGACGGTGCGGGGCGCGGTGACCGTGGGCCGGCGGTCGGCTCCGACGCCCGGCGCCGGGACACCGGCGACACCCTCTGAGGCATGCCCCGGTAGGGCCCCCGACGGGCCCCGACCGGGCGCGCGGACCCGCCGTCGCCCGATGACGCCCCCGCGGGACGCCGCGGGGTTCGACGCACCGGGATCCGCCGGGCTCCGCGCGGAATACCCGTGCCCGGTTCCGCGTTGACCGAGGGGGCGACTCCGGGCGATCCGCGCCCGGATGGATCAACGGCGTGCCCCCGGATCACCGAAGTGGGTACGCGGGGAGGTAGAATCGACGATGTCCGGCCGGACGCGCGTCCGGGCCTGCCCGGAGCGCACCTGTGTGGGCTGCCGGGAACGTTCCTCCAGGGACGGGCTGCTGCGTGTGGCGCTGGAAGGGAACACCTGTGTTCCCGATCCGCGCGGTACGCTGCCCGGGCGGGGTGCGTACCTGCATCCCGCGCCCGCCTGTTTGGAGGCAGCGTTGCGCCGCAGGGCGTTCCCCAGGGCCTTCCGCCGAGGGGGGCCCCTGGACACGGCACCCCTGGAACGGGCGATTCGCCCCCCGGCGGGACGGGAAACACCGCACCAACAGTGGTAAGACCCCATGCAAGACGCGTCGCGCGGTTCCCCGCGCGGCCGAGGTACCTCGCGAGTCGGAAGTAGGTCGAGATTGCGATGAGCACTCGATGAGTACGCGATGAGTACGCCCATGCAGTAGCGAAGGTCCGGCGGACGACCCACCCCGGACCGACTAAGGAGCGAAGTGGCTAAGGTCCGGGTATACGAGCTCGCCAAGGAGCTTGGAGTCGAGAGCAAGGTCGTCATGGCCAAACTCCAGGAACTGGGTGAGTTCGTCCGTTCGGCGTCCTCGACGATCGAGGCGCCCGTTGTTCGCAAGTTGACGAACGCACTCGACGGCGGCGCCTCCGGCGCCCGCAAGTCCGCCAAACCGTCCGCACCCCGCAAGCCCGGCGCCGCGGCGCCGCGTCCGGGTGCCCCGAAGCCGGGCGGCCC
>NZ_VKHT01000687.1 GCF_014141535.1 Streptomyces alkaliphilus
CCGCTCCCCCACTCCCCGCCGGGCCCGCTCCGATCGGAGCGGGCCCGGTGTCGTTCGGCTCCCGGGGCGCCCCGGCGGCGCCTCCCGTGCGAAGCGGGGCTCCCGGGACGAAGTACGCTGAGAGCATGTCTGAACGCCGTACCGTCGCCCTGGTCACGCTGGGCTGTGCCCGCAACGAGGTGGACTCCGAGGAACTGGCGGGTCGCCTGGCCGCGGACGGCTGGGACCTCGTCGAGGACGCCGCCGAGGCCGACGTGGCGGTCGTCAACACCTGCGGTTTCGTCGAGGCGGCCAAGAAGGACTCGGTGGACGCCCTCCTGGAGGCCAACGACCTCAAGGCCGCCGGTGGGCGCACCCGGGCCGTGGTCGCCGTCGGATGCATGGCGGAGCGCTACGGCAAGGAACTCGCCACCGCGCTGCCGGAGGCCGACGGGGTGCTCGGCTTCGACGACTACGCCGACATCTCCGACCGCCTGGGCACCATCCTCGGCGGCGGCGCGCACGTTCCCCACGTCCCGCGCGACCGGCGCAAGCTGCTGCCCCTCGCGCCCACCGCGCGCCAGGGTGCCGCGGGCGCCGTCGCGGTGCCCGGCCACGGCGACGCCCCGGGCGTCGAGGTGGCCCGGGACCCCGGTGCCGGCTCCCCCGCGGACCTGCCCGAGGGGCTCGCGCCCGCCTCCGGCCCCCGTCCGCCGCTGCGCCGCCGGCTCGACTCCGGGCCGGTCGCCTCCGTCAAACTCGCCTCCGGTTGCGACCGCCGCTGCTCGTTCTGCGCCATCCCCTCCTTCCGGGGGTCCTTCATCTCGCGCCGCCCCTCCGACGTCCTCAACGAGGCGCGCTGGCTCGCGGGCGAGGGGGTGCGGGAGATCATGCTGGTCTCCGAGAACAACACCTCCTACGGCAAGGACCTCGGCGACATCCGCCTGCTGGAGTCGCTGCTGCCCGAGCTCGCGGCGGTGGACGGCCTCGAACGCATCCGGGTCAGTTACCTGCAGCCCGCCGAGATGCGTCCCGGTCTGATCGACGTGCTGACCGGCACCGAGAAGGTCGCCCCCTACTTCGACCTGTCCTTCCAGCACTCCGCCCCCGGCGTGCTGCGCGCCATGCGACGCTTCGGCGACACCGACCGCTTCCTGGAACTGCTCGACACCATCCGCTCCCGGGCTCCCGAAGCCGGTGTGCGCTCCAACTTCATCGTCGGCTTCCCCGGTGAGAGCGAGGCGGACCTGGCGGAGCTGGAGCGCTTCCTGTCCGCCGCCCGCCTGGACGCCATCGGCGTCTTCGGCTACTCGGACGAGGACGGCACCGAGGCCGCCGGTTACCCCGACAAGAACGCCCCGGAGGTCGTCGCGGAGCGGGTGGAGCGGGTCACCCGCCTGGCCGAGGAACTGACCGCCCAGCGGGCGGAGGAGCGCGTGGGAGAACGCGCGGTGGTGATGGTCGAGAGCCTCGGTACCGAGGACGAGGACCCCGACGGCGAGCCGGTCGCCCTCGGCCGCGGCGCCCACCAGGCGCCCGAGACCGACGGTCAGGTGGTGCTGGTCGGCGAGGGAGTGGAGGATCTGGCGCCCGGCGTGTTCGTCGTCGCCGAGGTGGTCGGCACCGAGGGTGTGGACCTGATCGCCGAGGTGTCCCCCGTCGAGACCGCGGACGGGGCCCTTGAGCCGGTCGGTTCCGCCGCCGGGAGGTGCTGATGAGCGGTGCCTCCGCCGCCGCGGGCGGTGGCGCCCGGCCCGCTCCGAGCGGGGCGACCGGGACCGCCGGCCTGTGGAACATCGCCAACATCCTCACCATGATCAGGCTCGCGCTGGTGCCCGGCCTCGTGGTGTTGATGTTCGTGGGCGGGGGTGACGATCCCGCCTGGCGTGCGCTGGCCTGGGCGGCCTTCACGATCGCCATGATCACCGACCTCTTCGACGGTGAGCTGGCCCGCCGCCACGACCTGGTCACCGACTTCGGGAAGATCGCCGACCCCATCGCCGACAAGGCGATCATGGGTGCGGCGTTGGTCTGCCTCTCCGTGCTGGGAGACCTGCCCTGGTGGGTCACGGTGGTGATCCTCGCCCGGGAGTTGGGGATCACGCTGATGCGCTTCTGGGTGATCCGATACGGCGTCATGCCCGCCGGAAGGGGCGGCAAGCTCAAGACCCTCACCCAGGGGGTGGGCGTGGGCATGTACATCCTCGTGCTCACCGGCCCGCTGGCCACCCTGCGGTGGTGGGTCATGGCCGCGGCCGTCGCCCTGACCGTGGCCACCGGTCTCGACTACCTCCGTCAGGCCCTCGCCCTGCGTCGAGCCGGTCGGGCGGGGCAGAAGAGCGGCGACGGCCGGGCCGGAGCCCGGCGCGACGGAGAGTGAGAGGACACCAGCGCGTGAGCGGAACCCCGCCCGAGCCGGCGGACGAGGAGATGCGCGGAGAAAGTACCGGGACGGACCGGGAGACCTCCAGGCCCGCCCCGGTGGACTCTCCTCCCGAGGGGTCCACCGAGCCGCCCCCCGCCCCGGACGCCGCGGAACCGGCGGCCCGCCTGCTGTGGCTGCTGCGCCGCCGCGGGGAGACCGTGGCCGCGGCCGAATCACTCACCGGCGGACTGGTCGCCGCCGCCCTGACCGACGCCCCCGGCTCCTCCGCCGCGTTCCTGGGTTCCGTCACCGCCTACGCCACCGACGTCAAGGAACGGGTCCTGGGGGTCGATGGCGCCCTCCTCGCCGAGCGCGGGGCCGTCGACCCGGAGGTGGCCCGTCGGATGGCGACCGGGGTGCGGGACCTCATGGGGGCGGACTGGGGCGTGGCCACCACCGGCGTGGCCGGTCCCGACCCCCAGGACGGGCACCCACCCGGCAC
>NZ_VKHT01000688.1 GCF_014141535.1 Streptomyces alkaliphilus
GCGGACCTCTCCCACCCACCGCCCGGCGGCTCCCGCTGCCCGCGCAGGGCCTCGGCTGCATGCGGATGACCGGTGAACCGGACTCCACCGGGGACCTCTCCGGCCGGGAGGTGATCCACCGCGCCCTGGATCTCGGGGTGACGATGCTCGACACCGCCGAGCTGTACGGCAACGGCCGCAACGAGGAGTTGGTCGGTCGGGCCCTGCGCGGCCGGCCGGGCCGTTCCCGCCGGGGGGAGGCGCTGCTGTGCACGAAGGTCGGCGCGCTGATCGGCCCGAACGACTCCCTGGTGCTGCGCGGCGACCCCGACCACATCCGGGCGGCCTGCCGGAACAGCCTGAGCCGACTGGACACCGACGTGATCGACCTGTGGTACCTGCACCGGCGGGACCCGAAGGTGCCGATCGAGGAGTCGGTGGGGGCGATGGCGGAGGAGGTGGCCGCCGGGCGGGTCCGCGCGATCGGCCTGTCGGCGGTCACCGCCGCCGAGTTGCGGGCCGCGCACGGCGTCCACCCGATCACGGCCCTGCAGTCCTCCTGGTCGCTGACCGACCGGACGATCGAGGATCCCACCGGGACGGAGGGGGACGGGACGCACTCGGTGACGACGGTCTGCGCGGAACTGGGCGTCGCCGTGGTCCCCTACGCCCCGCAGGGCGCCGGACTGCTCGCCGGCGCGGCGCCCGGCGCCCGGCCCGACGGACGCGGGCCGTCCGGCGACTCCGAGGAACTCCGCGCCCTGCGCGGGGTGGTGGACGACGTGGCGCGGCGACACGGGGTGCTGCCGGGACAGATCGCCCTGGCCTGGTCGGCCTCCCGCGCCGACGAACTCGGCGTGCCGGTGGTGCCCATCCCCGGCACCACCCGGCTCGCCCACCTGGAGGAGAACGCCGCCGCCCGGGACATCGTGCTCTCCCCGGACGACCTCGCCGCCCTGGACACCGCCTCGGCCGCGCTGTGGCGCCGGGACCGCTCCGGCTGAGCGGGCGGTCCGCCGGGCCGGCCCCGATCCGGCCGCCCGGTCAGCCGCGCAGCGCCCGGTGGACGGCCCCCGCCACGGCCGTGCCCAGCCCCACCGGCACGGCGTTGCCGATCTGCCGGGCGATGGAGGTGCGCGAACCGCACCAGCGGAAGTCGTCCGGGAACCCCTGGATGAGCGCCGCCTCCAGGTGGGTGATCGGCCGGTTCTCGGTGGGGTGCAGGTAGCGGCCCTTCTCCGGCTTGTAGAACTCGGTGCGGATGGTCACCGAGGGCCGGTCGGCGTACAGCCGGCCCATCACGTCCCCCGAGCCGCTGCGGTGGTTGTCCCAACTGGGCGTGGACAGGTACGTCGCCGGGCCCGGGATGTTCTCCCACCCCGGTTCGTGCGAGAGCCGGATCCGTCCGGCGCGGTCGGTCTTGGCGTACACGCCGGTGAGGTGTTTGCGGTTGCCGCCGGGCGGGATCGCGGCGTAGCGGGCCAGGGAGAGCGGCTCGGGGTTGCGTCGCAGGTGCAGGGCGGTGGTCGGCCACCAGCCGTCGGGGCTCGGCGGCAGGTCGTCGCGCAGCGGGATCGCGGCGCTGCGCTCGAAGATCGGCGCGACGGTCCGCCACGGCGGCAGGTCGCAGCGGCGGCCGGGCCGGACCCGGGTGGGCTCGGGGTAGCGCAGCGTTTCCCGGCCCGGCACATCCTTGCGGACCCCGATCACGATGGCCCGCCGCCGGGTCTGCGGCACGCCGTAATCGGCGGCGTTGAGCAGATAACGGCGCCGGCGTTCGGCGGGGGTGTCGCTCTCCTCGGCGCCCGGCGGATCCACCAGCCGGTAGTCCGCCAACTCTCCACCGGGGCGGGTCTCGACCTCCAGATCGTGGAACTCGGGGGAGGTCAGGAAGCGGTCCACGTTCTCGATGACGAAGACCTTGGGGCGGATCACGTCGCTGACGATCCGCACGTAGTGCCGCCACAGCTTGTTGCGCGGGTCGTCCGGGTCGCGCTTGCCCAGACCGGAGAAGCCCTGGCAGGGCGGTCCGCCGAGCACCACCTCCGCGGCGGCCTCCTCGCCGGTGGGCTGCCAGTGCTCGATGTCGCCGGTGTGCACATGGCCGGTGCCGTTCCCGCCGTCCTCCGGGTGGAAGTTGGCGGTGTAGGTGGCGGCGGCGTCCGGGTCGCGTTCGATCGCCAGCACCGAGCGGAATACCGGCCCGGCGGACTCCGGGCGACCGGCGGGACGGAAGGCGGTGAAGCCCCGGGTGAACCCGCCGCAGCCGGCGAAGAGATCGACGAGGGCCACGGGCTCGTCCGCGGTCGGGCCCGTGGCGGCGCCGGGCGCGGGAGCGGGTTCGGCGACGGTCATGGCGGGGAGTCTAGCCGGCGCCCGGTCCCGCCACGGCCGGCCGCCGCGGGGCCGGGGCACGCACCGCCCGGCTCACTCCTCCTCCTCACGGCAGGCGCGGACGACGGCCGCGACGCTCGCCGCGACCTCCTCCGCTCCCTCGTGCTCCCAGAAGCGCAGCACCGTCCAGCCCGCCTCGGTGAGCACCCGTCCGGTCTCCAGGTCGCGGGCCCTGTTGCCGTCCAGCTTGCGCCGCCACCACTCGCTGTTGGCCTTCGGACTGGTGGCGTGCTCGGGGCAGCCGTGCCAGAAGCAGCCGTCGAGGAAGACCGCGACCCGGACGCCGGGGAAGGAGATGTCGATCTTGCGGCGGGGCAGGCCGGGCACGGGTCGGTGCAGGCGGTAGCGGTACCCCGCCCCGTACAACAGGCGGCGCACGGCGACCTCCTGGGCGGTGTCGCGCACGGCCTGGCGGCTCATCCGCGCCGAGACCCCCGGGGAGGAGGGCACCGGCCGCGCGGGCGGGGCGGGCG
>NZ_VKHT01000689.1 GCF_014141535.1 Streptomyces alkaliphilus
CCTCCGCTCCCCGCCCGCCGGCCGCCCCGGCCGTGGTCCTGCGGGGTGCCGAGGAGTTGGTGGACGCGCTGCCCCACCTGCTGGGCTTCCACCCGGAGGACTCCCTGGTCCTGGTCGCCGTCCACCGCGACGGCGGGCGACTCGGCGGGCGGGTGCGGGCTCCCATCCCGGAGTCCCCCGTGGAGTGGCCGCGTGCCGCGGACGCGGTGGCGCGCTGCCTGTTGGAGGGTTCGCGACGGCGGGAGGGCGTGCCCGCCTCTGCGGTGCTGTATCTGTGCCGGGACCCGAGGTCGGGGGAGTCCCCGCGGCAGGTGATGGAGCGTCTGCGCCCGTTCGCCGCGCTCGTGCGCGCCTCCTGTGCCGCGCTGGCCGTGCCGGTGCACGAGGCGCTGTGCCTGTCCGGGGACCGCTACTGGCCCTACACCTCCCCGGCGGCCTCCACCTGTCCGCCGGAGGGGCATCCCCGGCCCCGCCCCGGACACTCCGAGTTGGCCGCCGCCTCGGTCCTGGCGGGCGTCCCCATGCCACCCACCCGTGGCGAGATGGAGCGCCGCCTCACCCCCGCCCGGGGCGCGGCCGCCGCCGACCAGGTCCGCGCGATGGACGAGGCTCTCGCCGTGATGGTGCCCAAGGTGCTGGGTGACGGGGCCGACCTCACGGCGCTGCGGGAGGAGACCGTCGAACTGGCGCGGAGGTTGGTGGGGCGGTTCCGCCGGGGTGGCGCCGAGCCCCGACGGGGTTCCCCGGTCGCGGCGGACACCCGGGACGACGCGCTGTTGTCCTCGGTCGAGGCGGCTTCCCTCATCCTGGGTCTGCAGGACCGTGAGGCACGGGACCGGGCGGCGCGGTGGCAGGAGGGCCCCGACGGTCGGGCCGCCCTGCGGCTGTGGCGGGCGCTCTCGCGCCGCTGCGTGGCGGAGTACGGCGCGCACGCGGCGGCCCCGTTGACCCTCGTGGGTTGGGTGGCGTGGTCCCTGGGGGACGCCGTGGAGGCACGGATCGCGTTGGCGCGGGCCCTGGATGTCGACCCGCGGTGCGTCATGGCCCGTCTGCTCCACGAGGCGGTGAACGAGGGGCTGGATCCCGAACCCCTGCGCCGGGCCCTGCGCACGCGCGGGTCAGCCGCGGGGGACTGATTATCGTCAGGCAGACGACTATGATCACCGCATGCCCTACGACCCGTCGGCCTTCCCGCCGTTCGCCGTCACCGTGGACCTGGTCGTGCTCACCGTTCGGCGGCAGGCGTTGTGCGCGTTGGTGGTCCGCCGCGGGGAGCCGCCCCACCAGGGGCAATGGGCTCTGCCCGGTGGATTCGTCCGGGAGCGGGAGGACCTGGCGGTGGCCGCCGCCCGTGAGTTGCGCGAGGAGACGGGTCTGCGGTCGCGCGAGCCCGGCACCGAACGGCCCGGTGTGCACCTGGAACAGTTGGCGACCTACGGGGATCCGGACCGCGATCCCCGGATGCGGGTGGTCAGCGTGGCCCACCTGGTGCTGGCGCCCGATCTGCCGGCCCCGGTGGCCGGTGGTGACGCGGGCAGTGCCCGCTGGGCGCCGGTCGCCGCTCTCCTCCCGGTGGGCCCGCCCCCGGGCACCGGTGCGGGCACCGCGGGTGGGACGGAGCGTGCCGGAGCGCCCGGGGACCCCGGGGTGCCCCGCGGACCGCTCGCCTTCGACCACGATCGAATCCTCACCGACGGGGTGGAACGCGCGCGCGCCAAGTTGGAGTACTCCTCCCTGGCCACCGCCTTCTGTCCGCCCGAGTTCACGGTGGGGGAGCTGCGGCGGGTCTACGAGGTGGTGTGGGGGGTGGCGCTGGATCCGCGCAACTTCCACCGCAAGGTCACCGGCACCCCGGGGTTCCTGCTGCCCAGCGGGGGCACCACCACCCGTCAGGGCGGGCGTCCCGCCCAGTTGTTCCGGGCCGGAGGGGCCACTTTGCTCAACCCGCCCATGTTGAGACCGGAGGCATGAGCCCTGCCCCGATGACCGGGTGACCCTCCGCCCGATTCGCCGCCATTCGAGTGTGATCAACCGACAAGGAGAGGGATTCCTCGGCGGCGGCGTTCCTCCTGGCTACCGTGTGATCACCGTGCGCAAGGGCGCGGTGAACCACCACCACGATCGCCGGGGGCAGTGATGATCCAGGCCATCGGACTCACCGGGCCGTTCGGACACCGGCGGGAGCCCGTCGTGGACGATCTCACCTTCGACGCCCGCCCGGGGGCCGTCACCGTGCTGCTCGGCCCGCCCGGCGCGGGGAAGTCCACCACCCTCCGCCTGTTGCTGGGCATGGCCCCGCACCGCGGCGCGGCCCTCATCCGGGGCCGCCCCGTCCGCCGTATCCCGCGCCCGGCGCGGGAGATCGGCGCCCTGGTGGGAAATCCCCGGCCGCACCCCGGCAGAACGGTCCGGGGCCACCTCAGGCTCTCCGCCGCCGCCGCGGGGGTTCCCGCCGCGCGGGCCGACGAACTGCTGGAGGCCGTGGGGATGAGCGGCCTCGCCGACCGCCGGACGGCGACCCTCTCCCGGGGGATGGAACGGCGACTCGTCCTGGCGACGGCCCTGATCGGCGATCCCCACACCCTGGTGTTGGACGAGCCGGTCCGGGAGCTCGATCCCCGGGAGGCCACCTTGCTGCACGGCCTGGTGCGCGGGTGGGCCCGGGCGGGCGGTACCGCGCTGGTGACCTCCCGGGACCCGCTCGAGGCTGCGCGGGTGGCGGACGGGGTGATCTCCGTGGCGGACGGGAGGCTGGTCGCCGATCAGACGGCGGGGGACTTCGCCCGCACCCGGCTGCGTCCCCGGGTGGCGGTCCGCACCCCGCACGCCGAGCGGTTGGCGGCCC
>NZ_VKHT01000069.1 GCF_014141535.1 Streptomyces alkaliphilus
GGGGATGCGGGGGTCGCCCTCAGGGCCTGTCGTCGGGGTCGGCCGACGGCTCGCCGGCACCGGGCGGGGTGGTGGGACCCCCGGTGCCCCGGCCGGCACGGCCGCGACCGCCGCGCCTGGAACCGGCGACCCTGCGCAGGCGTCGGTCACGCGGCTGCCGCTCCTCATCCATGGCCTCGCCGATCATCGTTCGAACCGCGTCGCGCATGCCGTGCATGGGGTGGTGACGGGAGGGGCCGGCCCCGGGGTCGGCGCGCAGTTCCCTCACCAGGGCCCAGCACATCGCGAGCATCACCAGCACGAAGGGCAACGCGACCAGGATGGTGGCCGAGCGCAGGGCGGTCAGGCCTCCCGCCACGAGCAGGACGGCGGCGACCGCCGCCATCAGCACACCCCAGGTGACCACCAGCCAGCGACGGGGGTTCAGGGTGCCGCCGCTGGTGAGGGAGCCCATGACCAGGGAGGCGGAGTCGGCGCTGGTGACGAAGTAGGTCATCACCAGGATCATCGCGACGACCGAGGTGACGGCGCCGAGGGGAAGGGCGTTGAGCAGTCCGAACATCGCGGCCTCCTCGCCACCGGCCGCGACCTCGCCGGTGAGGTCGGCGGCACCGATGGAGTCGATGCGCAGGGCACTGCCGCCCATCACGGAGAACCAGATGATGGAGGCACCGCTGGGGATCAGGAGGACGCCGATCAGGAACTCGCGCACGGTGCGGCCCCGGGAGATACGGGCGATGAAGGTGCCGACGAAGGGCGCCCAGGACAGCCACCAGGCCCAGTAGAAGATGGTCCAGGCGCCCAGCCACTCCTGATCCCCGTAGGCCCCGGTCCGGGTGGCCAGGGCCAGGAAGTCCTGGAGGTAGGCGCCCACGGAGGGAGGGATGCTGTTGAGGACGTAGACGGTGGGGCCGATCAGGAAGATGAAGACCATCAGGCCGATCGCGAGCACGATGTTCATGCTGCTGAGCCATTTGATGCCGCGGTGCAGTCCGGAGAAGGCGGAGACCACGAAGGCGCTGCCCAGGGCGGCGATGATGATCAGTTGCAGGCCGCGGCCGTCCTCGACGCCCATGGTGATGTTCAGCCCGCGGGCGACCTGGAGGGCGCCCAGGCCGAGGCTGGTGGCGGTGCCGAAGACGGTGGCGAAGACGGCGAGCAGGTCGATCAGCCGACCGGGCCAGCCGATGGCGCGCTTCTCGCCGATCAACGGGACGAAGACGGAACTGAGGCGGTTGCCGCGTCCCTTGCGGAAGGTCACGTAGGCCAGGCCGAGGCCGGCGACTGCGTAGATGGCCCAGGGGTGGAGCGTCCAGTGGAAGAAGGAGTACTCGATGGCCGTGCGGGCGGCGTCGGTGGTCTCCGGCTCCACACCGCTGAAGGGGGGCGGGGAGGCGTAATGCATGAGCGGTTCGCCGACACCGAAGAACATCAGTCCGATGCCCATGCCGGCGCTGAACATCATGGCGATCCAGGCCAGGTTGGTGAACTCCGGCTCGGAGTCGTCGCGCCCCAGCCGGATCCGACCGAAACGGCTGAGCGCCAGGACCACGGCGACGATCAGGAAGATGTCGGCGGCGATGACGAAGAGCCAGGAGAAGTTGGCCAGCACCCATTCCAGGGAGGTGTCGGCGACCGCCGAGAAGGAGTCGGTGGCGAGGGCCGCCCACAGCACGACGGCGAGGACGACACCGGCGCCGATCGCGATGATCTTCCCGTCCGGGACGGGCGGGGCTCCGGGCACGGCTCCCGCGTCCACCGGTTCGGCCGGGGGCTCGTCGGGTGTTCGGGTCTCCGTTTGCATGGACCGACTATGCCCGTTATTCACTCTTTTGTCCCGTCTCCTGTCGCGTGCGCTGTGACCGGTACCGCCGATGGCGCCGTGGTGGGGTCGGGGCCGGCCGGATAAGGTCACCTGCGACACCACGATTCGAAGCACCACAACGGCCCTCGGCACCGAGGTACCTCGGCGGCTCCTGCCCGACGTTCGACGAGGTACACGGCGTCATCGGGGCCGCGGAGAGGCGGAGCGCAATGGCCGGCACGGAGCGGATCGAACGGATCCTGATCGCCGCCGACAAGTTCAAGGGCTCCCTGACCGCCGAGCAGGTCGCCGAACGCGTCCGGGCCGGACTGCTGGCCGAACGCCCCGACCTGATGGTCGAGTCCCTCCCGATCGCCGACGGCGGCGACGGCACCGTGGAGGCCGCCCTGGCCGCCGGCTTCACCGCCCACCGCGAGCGGGTGACCGGTCCCCTGGGTGCCCCGGTCACCGCCCGCTTCGCCGTGCGCGGGGACACCGCCGTGATCGAGATGGCCGAGGCGTCCGGTCTCCGTCTGCTCCCGAACCGCACCTTCGCCCCGCTCACCGCGGGCACCCGGGGCACCGGGGAACTGATCGTCGCCGCTCTCGACGAGGGCGCCCGCACGATCGTCCTGGGCGTCGGCGGCTCGGCCACGACCGACGGTGGCGCGGGCATGTTGCAGGCGCTCGGCGCCCGCCTGCTGGACTCCGGCGGCAAGCAGCTGCCGCCCGGCGGGGCCGCGCTGCGGGACCTGGCCCGGGTGGACCTCTCGGGCCTGGACACCCGTCTGCGCGCCTCCCGGATCGTCCTGGCCGGTGACGTGGACAACCCTCTGACCGGCCCCACCGGCGCCGCCGCCGTCTACGGTCCGCAGAAGGGCGCCGGTCCCGCCGACGTCGCCGCGCTGGACGCCGCCCTGGGCGTGTGGGCGCGGCTGCTCGAGGAGGCCGCCGGCGCCCGGGCGACCGGGGCCTCCGGGGCGCCGGGCGCCGGCGCGGCCGGCGGCATGGGCTTCGGGGCCCTGGCCGGGCTCGGTGCCGTCTTCCGGCCCGGGGTCGAGGTGATGATGGAGGTGCTCGGCTTCCACTCCGCCCTGGCCCGCGCCGAACTGGTGATCACCGGTGAGGGTTCACTGGACGAGCAGACCCTGCACGGCAAGGCACCCGCCGGTGTGGCGGCGGCGGCGGGAAAGGTCGGCACGCCGGTATTGGCGGTCTGTGGGCGGCTGGCCATCGATCCGGCGACGTTGCGGGAGGCGGGCATCGGCGCCGCGTACGCGCTCACCGACCTGGAGTCGGACCCCGAGGTGTGCATGGCGCAGGCCGGACCGCTGCTGGAGCGCGCCGCCCGTCGCCTCGCCGTCGATCACCTGGGCTGAGCACCCACGGCCACGGAGCCGGAGGGAACGGGCGGGCCGGCCGGGAGACCGGGTCGGACTTCGGCCGGCACCCGGAACGGAGCCTGCGGGCGGCGGACCGGTTGGCGGCCTCGGCCCCCGAGGGGACGGTTCGGGTACGGACGGACGGCCGCGAGGTGCTCGACATCGCGCGGGAGGTGCTGCGCGCCGCCGGATGGTGACCGACGGCGCGTCCCGGGGCACGGCCGGGGGTCAGGGTTCGGTGGTGGAGACCACGTACACCCGGGGCCGCTCCGGCTTGGTGACGTCCACCGTGATCGCCACCTCGGGTTCGGCGGGCGACTGCTGCACGGTCACCCCCGCCCAGGACCGCGAGGGGTCGGCGAGGTCCCACCCGATCACGTCGGCGTGCTCACGGGGGATGGTGACCGTGCCGTCGCTGAGGCCGGCCCGACTGGTGCCCAGGTCCTCCAGGAAGACGCCCAACTGTTCGGGTGAGGTGCGGAACTGCACGTAGAGGGTGCTGCGCTCCCAGCTGTTGGTCTCGTAGTGACCCACGTAGGTGGAACCGTCCGGTATCGGCACGTCGTAGATGCGGCGCTGCACCCGGCTGGGCCACTCGTAGACCAGGGCCCTGGCGGAGGCCGCGCGCTGCTTGTCCTGGCCGCTGTCCCGGCTCTGCGCCCCCGACAGGACGAGGTAGCCGGCCGGGATGGCGATCAGGAGCACCACCACGATCGCCACCACCCACCGCCGACGCGGTATGTGCGGGGGGTGCGGCGGCACGTAGGCGGGGACGCGCTGCTCGCGGGAGGCGGTGGCCCCGCTCAGACCCCCGGTGGGCCCCTCGCCCATGGGTCCGCCCATCGGTCCGCTCATCACCGCTCCTCCCCCACCGGGCCGGCGCCGGTGCGCCGGTCGGTCCCCGGTGCCGGTTCCTCCCGTCGGCCGACCCCGCCGGGGCGGGACTCCCCGCCGACCGACGCGGGCGCGGGGGTGATCCAGCCGGCACGGTGCACGCGCTCGGCGCGGCGGCGGTTGGCCCGCACGAAGCGCCGGGCCACCAGGCGGGCCATGTCGGCGGCACCGACCATGCCGGCGTCGACACCCAGCTCGGCCCGCACGATCCGGGCCTCGGGACGGTAACCGCGCCCGGTCAACTGCCGGCGGTAAGCCTCTCGCGCCGGGCGGACCAGCAGGTCGTCGGCCTCGCTGACCCCGCCGCCGATCACGAAGCAGGAGGGGTCCAGGGCCGCGGCCAGGTTGGCCAGGCCAACCCCGAGCCACCGCCCCATCTCCTCCAGCAGTTCCACGCACATCGGGTCGCCCTCGCGGGCCAGGGTGGTGATCATCGGACCGGTGATGTCCCCGATGTGGCCCTCGACGACCTCCAGGATGCGCTGCGCGACGGGCGAGTCCGCGGCGGCCAGCTCACGGGCCTCCCGTACCAGGGCGTTGCCGGAGCTGTACTGCTCCCAACAGCCCCGGTTGCCGCAGGGGCAGCGGTGGCCGCCGGGGACGACCTGCATGTGGCCGAACTCCCCCGCCACCCCGTACCGCCCGCGCTTGACCCGACCGTCCTCCAGGATGGCCCCGCCGATACCGGTGCCCAGGGTGATCATCACCAGGTGGTCCTCGCCGCGCCCGGCACCGAAGCGCCACTCGCCCCAGGCGGCGGCGTTGGCGTCGTTGTCCACCAGGACGGGCACCACCAGGCGGGCCGCGAGGGCCTCGCGCAGCGGCTCGTTGCGCCAGGCCAGGTGCGGGGCGAACAGGACACGGGAACGGTCGGCGTCCACCCACCCCGCGGCGCCGATGCCCACGGCGTGCACGTCGTGGCGGTCGGACAGGTCGAGCACCAGCTCGGTGATGACGTCCTCGACGACCTTGGGACTCTTGGACTTGTCGGGGGTCTCGGTGCGCAGGCGCTCGACGATGGCGCCGTCGGGGTCCACGACCCCGGCCATGACCTTGGTGCCGCCGATGTCGATGCCGACGGTGGGGACCCGGGGCGCGGACAGGTGGGAGCGGCGTTCCCGGCCGGCGATGGTGCGCAGCACCGCCGCCCGCGCGGTCCCGCGCGGCACCCGATCCCGATACGTACTCATCGGGATCGATTCTGCCCTACGCCCCGGGGTCGACGTCGCGCCACGACGGTCCGGCCGCGCTCCGGTCACGGCATCGTGACCCGCCGGGGTCCGGGAGCGGCCGGCGGTTGGGGCCGGTCCCGATCCGGTGCCGGTGCCGACCATCGCCTGGCTGGGGTGGCACATCGGGTGGTGGTGGGGCGTGACCGTCGATCATCCGCGGGGGCGCCCGCCCCGGGCGCGCGAGGAGATCACCTGGCCGGGTGACGAGGGGGCGGTGGAGTGGCTGCGCGGGCTGTGCGCGCGGTGGTCGGCGGTCCTGGACGACCTGGAGGGGACCGATCTCGACGTCGAGGCCCCCTTCCCGTGGCCGGAGGGCTCGGGGTTCACCGTCCTCGACACGGTGGCGTGGGTGAACGCCGAATTGATGAAGAACGTGGCGGAGATCGGACAGCTGCGCCTGCTGCGCGCCGCCTCCGGGCGGGAGTGAGGACGACCGGGAGGTGCCGCCGCGTGCGGCGGTCGGAAAAGCGTTCGCAAGTGACCGGTGCGGCTTCTACGCTGCCTTCAGGCCTCCCGCGTCCCCGGCCAAGACCACGTACGTGTGTCTCCCCTGCCGTCGTTCGTGGAAGCGGGGATGGGAGGCCTCCCGAAATCCGGAGTGGCGGAAATGCCCGCACTGTGCGGATGTGATGATCCACGCGGGGGCGGCCCTCGCCGTTCCCCGGCGCTCGGACACCGAGGGGTGGCGGGTGTTGACGGTGCTCCTGAACGCCGGGATCCACTTCCACAAGAGCTGCTGCGGAGGCCCCGGATACCGTCCGCGCACGATGCGCGAGGTGCGCGAACGGCTCGCGTACGCCCGGACGAGCGGTGAACCGGTGGCCCGGGCCCTGGTCAGGACCGAACTCCCCCGGGCCCGGCCCCACCGGTCGCCCCGGCGGGGCCGGGCCCCACACGGAAGGTGATCCGTCAACCACCCGGGTGGGGTGGGCGCATGGGGATCGAGACGCGCCGGCCGGACGAGCGGAAGCACCGGGCCCGGCATTCCCGCCTGTGCCCGCGCCGGCGCCCGGGGCCCGTCTCGATCACCACCTGTTGGCGGACAGCGGGATGTCGGAGGCCGACCACGAGATCCTCACCGTCCTGTTCGAGCGTTCCGACGAGCGGATGAGCTCCCCGGCGCCGCGCTGTCGCCCGCCGCGGGAGAAGAGATCGGCTCTCCCACCAGCTGCGGCGTATGGAGGAGCGGGGGCCGGGCGGCCGGGAGGCGAACCCCTCCGACGCGCGGAGCGCGGTCATCCGCCCGACCCCGGAGGGGCGGGCGGCGATCGAGGGCGCCGCGCCTTCCGTGATCCGCCCCCGGTGGGTGTCCACCCCGTCGACTCCGGGTACCCGGAGTCGACGGGGTGACGTGCCATCGATACCGCTCTTGGTTGAAACGTCACCTTTTCGTCTTACGGTTGATCAATCAACCATCGATGCGGAGACCGTCATGCCCGACTACGGACACGACCTGCGGTTCGGCTCCTTCCTCACCCCGCGGAACGACGCCCCCGACGCCGTGGTGGAACTCGCCCGACTGAGCGAGGACGTGGGGTTGGACCTGGTGACCTTCCAGGACCACCCCTACCAACCCGGCTTCCTCGACACCTGGACCCTGTTGTCCTGGGTCGCCGCCCGCACCGAACGCGTCGAACTCTCCGGCAACGTCCTCAACCTCCCGCTGCGCAACCCCGCCGTCCTGGCCCGCTCGGTGGCGAGCCTCGACCTGCTCTCCGGGGGACGGGTGAACCTCGGCCTCGGGGCGGGCGCCTTCTGGGACGCCATCGAGGCCATGGGCGGCCGACGCCTGTCCCCCGGCGAGAGCGTCACCGGGCTGGAGGAGGCCATCGACATCATCCGCGGCGTATGGGACACCGACGAGCGCCGCGCCCTTCGGGTGCGGGGCACCGTGCACCGCGTCGAGGGCGCCAAGCGCGGCCCCGCCCCCGCCCACGAGGTGCCCGTGTGGCTCGGCGCCTACAAGCCCCGCATGCTGCGCCTGGTCGCCCGCAAGGCCGACGGCTGGCTGCCCAGCCTCGGCTTCCTCTCCTCCCCCGGGCTGCGCGAGGGCAACGCGATCATCGACGAGGAAGCCACGAGGCACGATCGCGACCCCCGCGAGATCCGCCGGCTGCTCAACCTGCCCGGTGACTTCGGCGACCCCGGCGAGCGTGTCGACACCCTGCTGGAGCGACTGCTGCCCCTGGCGCTGGAGGACGGCGTGTCCACCTTCGTCCTCGGCTCCGACGACCCGAACGCCCTGGCGTTCTTCGGCCGGGAGGTCGCCCCCGCCCTGCGGGAGGCCGTGGCCACCGAACGGCGGGCCGCCCACGACCCGAAGAACGTCTTCCGGGGCAACTTCACCATCACCCCCGCCGGCGACTGACGCCGGAACGGACCGGCCGGGCGGGGCGCCCCACCATCACCCCCGGGATCGGCCCCGGGGCGGGACGGGAATCGCCATGCGGGGGAGGACGCGGCCGGGTATGGAGCCGGAGGGGGACCCGCCGACCCGCGCCGCGCCCATGGCCCGGTAGAAGGGCTCGGCGTACGGGTCGGCGTCGAAGGCCACCCGTTCGAACCCGAGGGCCCCGGCGTCGAGAAGGAGACGGGTGAACAGGGCCCGGCCGAGACCCCGGCCCATGGCGGCGGGCTCGACGAAGAACAGGCCGAGTTCGGCGTCCCCCGGCGGCTCCCCCTCAAGGGTGGAGAAGCCGAGCGGGCGGCCGTCCCGTTCGGCGACGATCGTTCGGCGCGGCTCGACCTCCGCCGGGCGAAGGGTCAACTCCTCACGACAGGCGGCGAGGAACTCCTCGTCGTAACCCCAGTGCGCCTTGGAGCGCAGGGCGAGGGCGGTGAGCGCCGGCGCGTCACCGGGCCTGCCCGGGCGCAGGGTCGGTCCCGCCGCCCCGTTCCCTCCGTCTCCCATCACGTTCACTCCTTTTCCTGGCACCGACCGCGACTTTCCCGGGCCCCGGCCGCGACCCGCGGGCCCCGGCCGGTGTCGATCACCGCGTGCCGGGGGCCGACCCGTCCCACTCGGCCAGGGGCGCGCAGTGCCAGCGCCACTTCTCCTGTCGGGGTCGCCCGGGCAGGTCGATCCGGCCGTTGGCCCACAGCAGTCCCTCCACCGGGTCGGGTATCGACTCGTGCCAGGGAAACAGCCGCGCCGTCACCGCACGGGCGAGGTCGGGGGAGATGGTGAAGTCCCCGCCGCCGTCCCCGGCGAGGCCGAGGGCGGCATCGTGGGTGTGCACGAGGATCTCGTCGCAGGCCATGGCGGCGAACCCGGAGGGGTCGGCGGTCCCGTGGGGATGGAAGCCGCGCGACTCCGGCCCGGAGGCGTCGATGATCGCCGCGCACACCCGGCCGGCCGCCCCGAGGCTCGCCACCAGGGCGGCCGGGGCCGCGTCGGCGCGCACGGAGTTGTCGAAGGCGATCTCGTCCCCCGGGCCGCCGGCGAGGTCGAGCGCGTACCACAGCAGGACATCGGTGACGTGCCGGATCACCGAGGCCACGGTGAAGTCCAGACCGGGGACGGACAGCTCCGCCCACGGTTGTTCGGTGTGCCGACCCAGGAAGGTCTCCGCGTCCTCCAACGCCCCGCGAACATCGTCTCCACGCATGACCGGGACACTACCGGGAGGGTCCGACAGGCGGCTCCCCGTCTTCCCCGCCGGGTTCGGGGCACGCCGAGGGCCCCGGTGCGCCCCGGACGCGGGGCCGGTTCGCCCGTGGCCGGTTTCCCGCCCCCCGAACTCTCTCCCCGGGACCGGTTCCGTGAAGGAGCGATAGGTTGCCGGCATGGACGAACCGGGATCCGTCACCTGGCCGCCCGTCCCGATCGGGACCGAGCGACTCGTGCTCCGCGAGTCCGAGGCCCGGGACCGCGCGGCGTTCGTCGAGCTGTTCTCCTCACCGGAGGTGGGCACCCACATCGGCGGTGCCCGGCCACGTGACGAACTCGAACGCGCGATGCCCGAGGTGCCCGGACGACGCCTCGGCCTTTTCGTGGTCGAACTCGACGGGGCGATGGTCGGGATGACCACGCTCGATCGACGCGACGCGGACCATCCGCGTCGCGTTCGGCCGGAGGGCGGGGAAGCCGAACTCGGTTACCCGTTCCTGCCGAAGGCATGGGGACACGGGTACGCGGCGGAGGCGTGCGCGGCGGCACTCGACTGGTTCACCGGCGCGTGCCCCGGCGAGCCGGTGGTGCTCTGCACCCGAACGGCCAACGAGCCCGCGATGCGCCTGGCGGCGAAGCCGGGGTTCGCCGAGGTGGAGCGGTTCGAGGAGTACGGGGCCGAGCAGTGGTTCGGCGTCCGGTTCCCGGTCGTGCCCTCGAACTGAGCCGGGGCCCCACCGGGGGCGGGACGGGGTCCGGCTCTCACTCCGCTCCGACCACCCGAAAGGAGAGACTGACCACCTCGGTTCCGTCCTCCACCGGGGTGCCCTCGCGGGCCCAGAAGCGGCGGTGTCCCTCGCGCCACTCCTCCAGGGAGGCGTCCCCCTCCCCCTCGGCCCGGGCGTGCTCCCATGGGACCCCGGCGAAGGAGGTGACCTCCACCCCGGTGATCTCCACGACGGCGATCGCCCCGCCCTCGTCGTCCAACAGCGCCATGCGCTCCCCGACGTGTTCGAGTTCCTCGCCCTCCTCGGCGTATTCGGCGAGCAGGCCGGTGGTGGCGACCTTGCGCCCGGCGAGTACGAGCGCGTTCAACTCCTCGCGCAGCGCACCGGGTGTTCCCAGTTCCAGGGCCCGCAGACCGTTCACCCGTGGCCACATGTCGCTCTCCTCGTCGCTCGGTGGCTCGACCGCCCTCGCGCATGATCACACGTCATCGGCCCCGTGCCGGAGAGGCCCGGTGCCATCGGGACCACGCGTCAGGAGGACGTCCCACCGGAGCCCGTCATCTCCTCCGCGTAGGCGTTCACCGAATGGGTGTAACGCGGGAGGTGAGGAGCGAGGGTCCTGAGGGAGAGGGACACCGCCTCCCGTTCACGGCCCACGTCGGCCAGGGCGAGGACGAGGAAGGCGGCCACGGAGTCGTCGAGATGATCCGAGACCCGCTCCCGTTCGGTGGTCAGCAGATCCACGGCTTCCCGTGCCTGTCCCTGCGCCCGCAGGGAGCTCGCCAGTTGGACCACGGCACGCCGCCGGCGCTCTCCTGTCAGTCCGATCCCCAGAGCCCGTCGGTACAGACCGATGGCCTCCTCACCCCGGCCGGTGGAGTCGCACGCCGATGCCCGTTCGAAGAGCCCGACTGCGTCGTCCTCCGGGAGCTCGGCCACCAACTCGTTCATCAAAACGCGGAATTCGGCTTCTTCGTGGTCGTCGAAGGCATCCCACAGAGCGGAGACACGCTGTTCCCATTCGGGCATGATGGTGGTCATCCGGGCAGTCTCCCGGGGACTTTCCCTCCTCGCAGCGGATTTTCGGAGTGGGGGCGCGGAGGGGTGCGTATTCTCGTTCCCGGGGAGGGGATCGCCTCGACGGCGCCGAACCTCAAGCCGGTGGGAGGGCGGGAGAAT